>DATBKR010000447.1:0-31323 GCA_036555805.1 Hyphomicrobiaceae bacterium
GCGGCCCGATTCGTAGATGGCGTCGAGCAGCGTGCGCGGGCCGAACACGGGCGTCTCGGCATCCTTGCGCCTGAGCCTGGCGAGGAGCGCGTAGATCTCCTGCAGCTGCGGCAGGCGCTCGTTGAGGCGGCGCGCCTCCAGTGAGCCGATCAGCGAGCGGTCCAGCGTGTGCGACTCGGTCACGCCGCGCACCAGGCGGCGGAACGCGTAGCCCTCGTTGCCCAGCAGGCCGCTCCAGCCGCGCTCGGTCTCCTCAGAGATGGCGTCGAGGCGGGCGGCGATGGCCGCGGCCCTGGCGTTGGCGTGCTCGGCGGAGAGCAGCAGCCTGGGATCGAACAGGCCGCCGATCGCCGCCTGCTCCACCACGAAGCGCGTGTAGCGCGAATGCAGATCGTCGATGATGCGAGTGACGTAGCGCGCCTGCTCGACAATGTCGCGCAGGTCGCGGCGGGCGCGCACCTCGCCGGTGCCCAGCTCCAGCGCCGCCTCCTCCAGGCCGGCGTCGATCAGGTAGTCCTCGAACGCACGCTGGTCCTTCAGGTAGGCCTCCGACTTGCCCTTGCTCACCTTGTAGAGCGGCGGCTGGGCGATGTAGAGGTGGCCCTTCTCCACCAGGTCGGGCATCTGCCGGTAGAAGAAGGTGAGCAGCAGCGTGCGGATGTGCGCGCCGTCCACGTCGGCGTCGGTCATAATGATGATCTTGTGGTAGCGCAGCTTTCCGAGGTCGACCAGGCTGTTGCCCTCGTCGTCGCGGCCGATACCGGTGCCGAGCGCCGTGATCAGCGTGCCGATCTCCTGGCTCGACAGCAGCTTGTCGAAGCGCACCCGCTCAACGTTGAGGATCTTGCCACGCAGGGGCAGAACGGCCTGGAACTCGCGGTTGCGGCCCTGCTTGGCCGAGCCGCCGGCCGAGTCGCCCTCGACGATGAACATCTCGGTGTTGGCGGGATTGCGGTCCTGGCATTCGGCAAGCTTCCCCGGCAACGAATTGACGTTCAGCGCACCCTTGCGCGTGATCTCGCGGGCTTTGCGCGCGGCCTCACGGGCCTGGGCCGCCTGCACGACTTTGGTGAGGATGACCTTGGCCTCCTTGGGGTGTTCCTCGAACCAGGCCGCCAGCTGGTCGCCGACGGTGTTCTCCACCACCGGCTTGACCTCGGAGGAGACGAGCTTGTCCTTGGTCTGGCTGGAGAACTTGGGGTTCTCCACCTTGACCGACAGCACCGCTGTCAGACCCTCGCGCGCGTCATCGCCGGTGATCGCCACCTTCTCCTTCTTGGCGATGCCGGTCTCGTCTGCGTACTTGTTGATAACGCGCGTCAGCGCCGCGCGGAATCCGGCGAGATGAGTGCCGCCATCGCGCTGCGGAATGTTGTTGGTGAAGCACAGGACCTGCTCGTGGTAGGCGTCGTTCCACCACAGCGCCAGCTCCACACCGGTCTTGTCCTTCTCGCCGGCCACCAGGATGGGCGGCGCGTCCGGCAGTATCGACTTCTTGGAGCGGTCGATATAGCGCACGTACTCGGCGAGCCCGCCCGCGTAGCGGAACTCCACCTCCTTCTTGTCGGCATGGCGGTCGTCCTTCAGCACGACGCGAACGCCAGAGTTGAGGAACGCGAGTTCGCGCAGGCGGTGCTCCAGCGTGCCGTAGTCGAACTCGGTGACGTTGTGAAACGTCTCCAGGCTCGGCCAGAACGTCACCTCGGTGCCGCGCTGGCCGTCGGCGGCGCCGATGACCTTCAACGGCGCCTCGGTGACGCCGTTGCGGAAGCGGACGAAATGCTCCTTGTCGTCGCGCCAGATCTTCAGCTCCAGCGACGAGGACAGGGCGTTCACGACGGAGATGCCGACGCCGTGCAGGCCGCCCGAGACCTTGTAGGGGTTGCCGTCCTCGCCTTCCTCGTTGAATTTGCCGCCGGCGTGCAGCTCGGTCATCACCACCTCGGCGGCCGATCTGCCCTCGGCGTGCATCTCCGTGGGGATGCCGCGGCCGTTGTCGCGGATGGTCGCGGAGCCGTCCGCGTTGAGCACGACCACGCATTCCGTGGCATGGCCGGCGAGCGCCTCGTCGATGGCGTTGTCGACCGCCTCGTAGACCATGTGGTGCAGGCCCGAGCCGTCGTCGGTGTCGCCGATGTACATCCCGGGCCGCTTGCGGACCGCGTCGAGCCCCTTCAAGACCTTGATGTTGGCGGCACCGTAGGTCTCGGCGCCATTGGTCCTTTTCGCAGGGTTTGCGCTCATGTCAGCGGGCGTCCTTTGGGGGGAGATTTGGTAGCTGGGAGACTACCAGAATATGGGGATCGACGCACGCGAAAAGAAGGTTCGTTGGCAGCTAAATAATCATTTCTTATCAATGCGTTATTGTCGCTCGTTTCGATCTCCTCAGGCGGCGGCGCCTGCGACGATTCTCCCGTCCTCGACGCGATGGAATTGTGCCCTCCCGAGGAGGGCCGAGAAGCCCTCCGGATCGGTGCCGGTCATCCAGGTCTGGCCGCCCAGTGCCACGATTGCGTCGAACAGGTCGGCGCGGCGCAGCGGGTCCAGATGTGCGGCGATCTCGTCAAGCAGCAGGATGGGGGCGCGGCCGTCGCGGTGCCGGCGGATGTGGTCGGCGTGCGCCAGGACGAGGCCGATGAGCAGGGCTTTCTGCTCGCCCGTGGAACAGACGCTGGCCGGCATCGACTTGGGCCCGTGACCGACGATGAGGTCCGAGCGGTGTGGGCCGTCCAGCGCGCGCCCGGCGGCGCGGTCGCGCTCCCGCGCGGCCCGCAGCGTGGCGGCGTAGGCGTCCTCCACGTCCACGGCCGGGCGGGTGGCCAAGTCGGCCTCCAGGGTGCCGGCGACGGCGAGGTCCGCCCAGGGGAAGGGGCTGGCAGGCGCGGCCTCGCGGCGGGCGGCGATGGTGGCGGCCAGTTCGGCCACGGCGGCGGCGCGGGCTGCGGCGGTCGCCACGCCGGTCTCGGCCATGATGCGCTCGAGGGCCGAGAAGCGCGCCTCCTCGCGCACGTCCTCCACCAGCAGGCGGTTGCGGTGCTGCATGGCGCGCTCGAATTGGCCGAGGCGCGTGCGGTACCCCGGATCGAAGGACGGGATCAGCCGGTCGAGGAAGCGCCGGCGTTCTCCGGCAGGGCCGGTGAAGAGGCCGTCCATCGCAGGGATCAGCCACAGGATATCGGCCTCGCCCGCGAGGGCGCCGGAGCCGGACCTGCTCTGCCCGTCGACGCGCACGGCGCGCCCTGAACGTCCCGCGGGCTCACGACGGTCGAACCCGGTGCCGACGGTCATAGGCCCATGCGGCGTGCGGAGCGTGCTGGCGACGGCCCAGGAGGACGCCCCGAGACGCGTCAGCTCGGCGTAGGGCGAGCGCCGCAGGCCTTGGCCCGGCGACAGCAGCGAGACGGCTTCCATGAGGTTGGTCTTGCCGGCGCCGTTGGGGCCCGTAAGGACGACCGGACCAGGGCCTAGGTCGAGCGCCAGCTCGGCGTAGTTGCGGAAGTTGCTGAGCCGAAGCCGCTCGATCCACACGCTCTGCCGGGCTTGCCCGGCAGCATGCGGCGGCGGCGCACCCGCCGGGGCGGCAGCAGAAGCGGCAGGCAGCGGCATGGCGACTCGTACGGGCTCGTGCAGGCAGTGACCGCCTCAGACTCGCATGGGCATGAGGACGTAGAGCGAGCCCTCGTCGCTCTCGTCCTTCACCACCGTGGGCGAGCCGGCGTCGGCCAGCAGGAACAGCGCGCTCTCGCTCTCGATCTGGCTGGCGATGTCGAGCAGGTAGCGGGCGTTGAAGCCGATCTCCAGCGGCTCGGCGCCGTAGTCGGCGGCCAGCTCCTCGGTGGCGCTGCCACCCTCGGGATTGTTGACGGAGAGCACGAGCCTGGCGTCGTCGAGGTTGAGCTTGATCGCCTTGCCGCGCTCGCTGGCGATGGTCGAGACCCGGTCCACGGCCGCCACGAACGCGCCGTTGCGCACCTTCAGGGCGCGGTCGTTGGCCTTGGGGATCACCCGCGCGTAGTCCGGGAACGTGCCGTCGATGAGCTTGGTCGTGAGCGTGACGCTGCCGATCTCCTTGTCGGTCCCGATCTTGAAGCGCGCCTTGGAGGCGGAGATGTCCACGCCCACCACGGTCTCGCTGGATTCGATCAGGCGCAGGAGCTCGTGCACCGTCTTGCGCGGCAGGATCACGCCGGGAATGCCGTCGGCCCCGGGCGGCAGCGGCAACTCGGCCTGCGCGAGCCGGTGGCCGTCGGTCGCCACTGCGCGTAGTGTCGGCTGCCCCGCTTGGCTCGCCTGGTGCAGGTAGATGCCGTTGAGGTAGTAGCGCGTCTCCTCGGTGGAGATGGCGAACTTGGTCTTGTCCATGATGCGCTTGAGATCGATGGCGCCGATCTCGAAGCGGTGGCTGAACTCGCCCGGCGAGAGGTCGGGGAAATCTTCCGGAGCCAGCGTCTGCAGGGTGAAGCGGGAATGGCCGGAGGCGAGCACCAACCGTTCACGCTCGTTGTCGCGGCGCATCTCGACCTGAGCGCCGTCGGGGAGCTTGCGCGCGATGTCATAGAGCGTGTGGGCCGGCACGGTGGCGGCACCGGGCTGAGAGATGTCGGCGCGGGTCTCCTCCACGACCTCGCGCTCCAGATCGGTGGCGCGGACCTGCAGCCCGCGCTCGGAGGCCCTCAGCAGGACGTTGGAGAGAATGGGGATGGTGGTGCGCTTCTCGACGACGCTCGTAACATGGCCGAGGCCCCGGAGCAGTTCACCGCGATCGATCACCAGCTTCATGGCCAGGCGTTCTTTCTGTTCGTGGCGCCCCGCCCGCGGGCCGGCGCGATTTTCGCCGCACTGGGGCGAATGCCGGCTCCGCCGCGGCGACTCATTTGCAGTGCGGAAGCGTGAACCGATGCAAGGCCTTTGGCAAGAGATGGCGTTGCAACTTACCGGGAATAACATAACGGGCGGTGCCGGTTGCGCCGCCCGCGTTACAGATTCGGGGCCAGACCCTGCGGGTCTGACCCCTCGGCGCCACCGGCTTGGGAAGTGGGGTCAGACCCGCAGACCGCAGAGTCCGACCCCCATCACCTCAGCGGTTCAGCTGACGCTTCAGCTCTTCGATCTCCTCCTTGAGATGCGGATTGTCGCCCATCTCCTTGTCGATCTTGCGGATCGCGTGCAGCACCGTGGTGTGGTCGCGGTTGCCGAAGCGGCGGCCAATTTCCGGCAGCGAGCGCGAGGTGAGCTGCTTGGCGAGATACATGCCGATCTGCCGCGGCCGAACGACCGAGCGGTGGCGGCGGTCGGACAGGATGTCGGCCTTGGACACCGCAAAGTGGCGCGACACGATGCGCAGGATGTCCTCCACCTTGATGCGCCGGGGCTCGATGCCGAGCACGAGGTCGCGGATGATGCCCTCCACCGTCTCGACCGTGATCGGGGCGTGCGTCAGCTGCCACGTCAGGTAGAGGCGGTTGACGGCCCCTTCGAGCTCGCGGCCGTTCTCGGTGAGCCGGCCGGCGAGCAGCTTCAGGATCGCCTCCGACAGCTCGAACTGCGGGTCGGTGGCGCGCTTCTCGTGCACCCGCCGCTCCAGGATCTTGAGCCGCAGTTCCTCGTCGAACTCGCCGATCTCGGCGATCAGGCCGCGCTGCATGCGCGAGCGCATGCGGTCGTTGAGGCGGTCGAGCTGGCCGGGCGGACGCGCCGAGGCCACCACCACCTGCTTGCCGCCGTCGAGGAGCGCGTTGACGATGTGCTCGAACTCCTGCTCGGTCTTCTCGCCCTGCATGAACTCCAGGTCGTCGATCAGCAGGATGTCGATGGCGCGGAACTTCTCCTTGAAGGCCATGGCATCCTGGCTGCGCACGGCCTCCACGAACTGGTAGCGGAACCGCTCCGCCGTCAGATAGAGCACCTGGGCCCGCGGCAGGCGCCGCTTCACGTCCCAGGCGACGGCGTGCAGCAGGTGCGTCTTGCCGAGCCCGACCGGCGAGTGCAGGTAGAGCGGGTTGAACTGGCGCGGTTCGTCGAGCACGCCCGCCGCCACCTGCTTGGCGACGGTGAGGGCCATGCGGTTGGCCTTGCCCTCCACGAAGCTGTCGAAGGTGTATTTCGGATCGAGGGGCGAGCCCTCGAAGCCGTTGACGTTGGTGCGCCCGAACGGAATCGCCGGGGCGGCCGGTCGGCGCGCTCCCGATGCGGCCGTCTCGGGCGGCGCCATCGGCTTGCCCCTGACGACCCCGGCGGCGGCCGGCATGCCCGACCGTGCGCCGACCGCGCCATACTCCCGCACCACGACATCGAGCCGCTCGGCGCCGACGAACTCGGTCTTGCAGCATTCGAGCAGCGCGTCGGCGTAGTGTGCCTGGATCCAGGTCTGCAGGAATTTCGTGGGCAGCGACGTGCGCACGGTGCGCCCGTCGAAGCTCTCAAACTCCATCAGATGGAACCAGGACCCGTACACCTCATCGCCGAAGCGGGCACGCAACACCGCGCGTGCCTTACCTCCCAGCGGGCCGCCGCTCACCGGCGAGCCGCCTCCTGAGCCGGCGGAGCTGCCTCCGCCGCCTGCCGATATCGGCTTGGTCGCCGCCTCCTCCGTGTGATGAGGAACGCCAAGCGCATGCGTGCTGTCGATCATTGCTAACCCCGCCGTTACTAAGTATTCGCCGCCTCCGACTGCCGCCTCTGCAGTCAACTCTTGCGTCCGACGGGCGTCCCCGCTCGCTGGCCTTGGTCGAGCGGAGCAGCCATCGGCGCTGTACTAAGACGGTGCCCGGTTCAGCCCTGCACCCAGGGGAGCCCGCTGGCTTTCCAGCCGCCCTGCGTCCCCCTGTGGCGATTGGGATCGAGTGGCCCCTCGAATCCGTTCGCCACGTTGCGGCAGCGGGAGTAACCCGCAGCCGACATCGCCCGTGCCGCGCTGAGGCTTCGGCCGCCCGAGCGACAAATAAAAAACAGCTCCGTATCCTTGTTGGCGCCAGCGGCGGCGAGCGCTTCAGCGACGCGGTCGACGAAGGCGGTGTTGACCTGGTTGCCAGGGAAACCCTGCCATTCGACCAGCACCGGCCGCTTCCCGACCAACGACAGGTCGGGCAGGCCCACGAAGGCCCACTCGGCACCCGTCCGCACGTCGATCAAGACCGAGGCCGCATCGCCCTTCAGTCGCGCCCATGTCTCCTCGACGGACAGGGACTCGATCTGAACTTTGCCATCCACGCTGCTTACACCCTCTGCACTGCCTTCCGACCGATTGCAGCAATACTGCTCCAACCCAGGACCAGCGAAGAACGGCCTTCGCTATTCCAAGTACTACGCACTACAGAGTTTGTCTTGCCGCATTACTGGCAACGTTTCCGAGCTATGAATACTTGGCCTGCACTCGGAAAGGTTGCAACGCACTACTCGCGGTCCTCAAAAAACGCGGTCCGCGCCAAGTTTGTAGGCCAAGAAAGCCGAGGCGGTCAACCCGAGCGGCCCCGCAACGGCCATAGCGCGAGTCCCGCAGCGGGCCCAGGGATTTGCCCGAAACTTGGGGAAAAACCAGAGTCATCAACTGGATTCGGCGCCCGCGGGGGCGCCGTGCCCAGATGTCGGCTAAGTGTCGTTCAGATGTAAGATTTCTCTTCGCTGGCCAGACTCGGGTTCGGCCAACCCTCGCGGTCTTCATCGCCCCGAGGGGGAAAATCTTTGGATTCTCAAGAAACTGCTCGATTGCCGGCGGTTCGTAGGGCAGACGTCCCATGCGACATTTATGCAACCCGTCGGGCAGTCAAGAAATTGTTAACCGTTCTCTGCTCAGGCCATGGCTTTCAGGCGGGCGCCGAGGCGCGAAACCTTGCGCGAGGCGGTCTTCTTGTGCAGCACGTTCTTCTGGGCCGCGCGCATGAGAACGGGTTGCGCCGCCGCGAACGCCGCCTTGGCGGCCTCCTTATTGCCCGACGCGATCGCCTCCTCGACCTTGCGCAAGGACGACTTTACCTGCGAGGACCGGGACTTGTTGATGGCCGTGCGGCGCACGGCCTGGCGTGCAGCTTTGGTGGCCGATTTGGTGTTGGCCATAGTGGCATCGTGCTCCTTGCGTTGAGAAAAAGCGCGTGCGGCCGGCGCGGCACGCGCGGGCGTTGTCATAGACCGGGGCCAGAGAAAACGTCAACGAGTCCGTTGTCGCCGACCTCGAAACGCGTTCTTCGCCACCGCTGGCTGCGCCGTGCGCCGCAGCCGGGAAGTGCCCGATGCAAACGCGTCAGGAATGCGTGAAGTCCGGCTTGCGCTTCTCCACGAAGGCGGCCATGCCCTCCTTCTGGTCGGCGAGCGCGAACTGCGAGTGGAACACGCGCCGCTCGAAGCGGATGCCTTCGGCGAGCGAGGTCTCGTAGGCGCGGTTGATGCTCTCCTTGGTCATCATGGCCACGGGGAGCGACATGGAGGCGATGGTGTCCGCCGTCTTCATCGCCTCCTCCATGAGCGTAGCCGCCGGCACCACGCGGGCCACCAGGTTGGCGCGCTCGGCCTCGGCCGCATCCATCATGCGGCCCGTGAGGCACATCTCCATGGCCTTGGCCTTGCCCACCTGGCGGATCAGCCGCTGGGTGCCGCCCGAGCCCGGCATGACGCCCAGCTTGATCTCCGGCTGGCCGAACCTGGCCGTATCGGCGGCGATGACGATGTCGCACATCATGGCCAGTTCGCAGCCGCCCCCCAGCGCGAAGCCGGCCACCGCGGCGACGACAGGCTTGCGCACGCGCGCCACCCGGTCCCACCTGGCGATGAAGTCCTCCTTGTAGGCCTGCATGTAGGACTTGGACTGCATCTCCTTGATGTCGGCGCCGGCCGCGAACGCCTTGTCGCTCCCGGTAATGACGATGCAGCCGATGCCGGCGTCGTCCTCGAAGGCGTCGAGCGCCTGCGACAGCTCGGCGATGAGCTGGGCATTGAGGGCATTCAGCGCGTTCGGGCGGTTCAGGCGGATCAGGCCGACGCGCCCCTTGGTCTCGGCGATGATGGTCTCGTAGGCCATGGGCATGCTCCTTTCCGGTGGCGTGGGCCGCAGTTGAACCTGGTCCCGCGCGGCGCGTCTATCCTCGGTTGCTCGGCCGCAGCGGGCTGGGGGAAGCGCCGAATGCGTGTCTTGGGCGTATATACATTGCAAGCCCTGTGCGTCACCCGGCTTCTCGCTGCTGGCCCGCGAAGGGAGGAGCAGGGCGTCCCGGCTCGCGCCCGGTGGCCTCTGACCTTATCGCGAAGGGCACGAAGAACGCCCTGCTCGGTCGTCTCCGACGCCCGCCCGGCGCTTGGATAGACCTTTCCACCATGCCGCGCGGGGTCTCGGAGGCTCGACTTCGCCGCACCCGGGCTCCCTGCCCCGACCTTGCGCCGGGGGAGCGCCCGCTTCCGCACGGGGTCAGACCCCTCGCTTCTACCTCCGGTCCATGGCACGAGGCTGGAGGCGAGGGGTCTGACCCCGTTTGGACCGGGCGTTGGCGCTTGGACGGTCCATCCACCATGCCGGGCTTGGTGTCGGACTGCAGCCCTCGGCTCCTACGCTGAGGGGCGGTCCCAGGACAGCCGCCGTCCTCATCCCCGAGGTGCGCGCATCATGCCACAGGAGTGCAGCGGCATCATCATCCGTCTACATATACAGTGAACAAGGATTAGCTATCCCCGCTTGCACGTGTCAGGCCCTCTGGGTTTTGACACCATGGCTCCTCTACATACGACAGCCTCAGGTTGAGCCAAGGCTGGGGGCCGCTCGGCTTCCGAGCGGCTTGGATGTGGTAGGAGTGCGCACATGATCAAAGTCCTCGAACAGGCTATCGAGAAGGTCCGGGCGCTCCCGAGGGAGCGGCAGGAGTATGCTGCGGAGGTCCTGGAACAGATCGCCGAAGCAGGCGAAGCGGTTTACGTCCTGAGCGACGAGGAGCGCCGGCTTGTACAGGAAGGCCTCGCTGAGCTGGATCGGGGCGAAGTGGCCGGCGAGGCCGATGTGCGCGCGGTTTTCGACAAATACCGCGCATGAACCTGTCGATGCTCTAGGCCTCCAGCGCCGCCTTCACCGCGAGCAGATCCCGCCAGGCCAACCGCTTGGCGGCGGGCGTGCGCAGCAGGTAGGCGGGGTGCAGCGTCGCGAGGGCACGTACCTTGCGGGCACCCAGCGTCGCCTCGCGCCACTTGCCGCGCAGGCGCATGATTCCCTCCGCGGCGCCGTAGATTTCCTTGGCCGCGGCCCCGCCCAGGAGGAGCACGAAGTCCGGCGCCGCCAGCTCAACCTGCCGCTCCAGGAACGGGCGGCAGACCTGCGCTTCCTGCGGGGTCGGCGTGCGGTTGCCGGGCGGACGCCAGTAGACGATGTTGGTGATGTGCACGTCCGCCTCGCTGAGGCCGATGGCCGCCAGCATCCTGTCGAGCAATTGCCCGGCCCGGCCCACGAAGGGCTTGCCCTTGATGTCCTCGTCGCGCCCCGGCGCCTCGCCGATCAGCATCAGCCGCGACTGCGCCGCGCCCCGGTAGAAGCACAGGTTCTTGGCCGTCGCCCTTAGCCCGCAGCCGTCGAAGCTCGCCAGCGTCGCCCGCAGCTCATCCAGGCTGCCGGCCTGCCCGGCCGCCGTGCGCGCCGCCATCAGGGCGGCGTCGCCCGTCGCCGTGGGAAACTGCCGCGGCCCCGCCGGCGCCACCGGGCCGGCCGGGGTCGCAGCAGCCGGCCCATAGGCCGGCCTGGAGCGCGAGGCTGGCGCCTGAGGCGCCTGCGCAGCGGCGGGCGTCCGCCCCACGCGCGGTGCGGGCGGCGGCGCAGCAGCAACCCCGGGCACGCGCAGCCCGTGGCCCGGCGCCGCGTCGCCACGCGCCAGCCAGTCCACCGGCGTCTCGCCGATGGCGTCGTCGGCGCCCATGTCGCGGTGCCAGGCGAGCAGCGCCGCCAGCGCCGCCGATTTGGTGTCCTCAGGCATAGCCGCAACCTAGCACCAGCAGGCAGGATTTCCAGAGCCTGAGCCCGAGTCGATGGCAAAGTCGTCCTTGACGCTCGCCGACCGCCCGACCTATCGAACCTCACCGACAACGACCACCCGCCAACGATATCCCCGGGAACAGGCCATGGCACTCGATGCAGCCGAGTTGGAGCCGCGCGAAGCGATGGAGTGCGACGTGGTGATCGTCGGCGCCGGGCCCGCCGGCCTCGCCACCGCCATCCGCCTGAAGCAGCTCGCCGCCGGCGCCGGACGCGAGCTGTCGGTGATCGTGCTCGAGAAGGGCTCCGAGGTGGGCGCCCACATCCTTTCCGGCGCCGTCATCGACCCCATCGGCCTCGACACGCTGATCCCCGGCTGGAAGGACAAGGGCGCGCCGGTCGAGACGGCCGTCACCGAGGACCGCTTCTACTACCTCGGCCCGTCGGGCGCGATCCGCATCCCCAACCTCATGCTGCCGCCGTTGATGAGCAACCACGGCAACTACATCGTCAGCCTGGGCGACCTCGTGCGCTGGCTGGGCGAGCAGGCCACCGGGCTGGGGGTGGACATCTACCCCGAGTTCGCCGTCTCGGAGGCGCTCTTCGACGAGCACGGCGCCGTCATTGGCGTGGCAACCGGCGACAAGGGCATCGGCAAGGGCGGCGCGCCCACCGACCGCTTCCAGCGCGGCATCGAGCTGCACGCGAAATACACCGTGATCGCCGAGGGCGCGCGCGGCTCCCTCGCCAAGACTCTCATCGCCCGCTACCGCCTGGACAAGGGCCGCGATCCGCAGAAGTACGGGCTGGGCCTCAAGGAATTGTGGGAGGTGCAGCCAGAAAAGCATCGGCCAGGCCTGGTGCAGCACACGCTGGGTTGGCCGCTCGACAACCGCACCGGTGGCGGCTCGTTCCTCTACCACTACGGCACCAACCTCGTGTCGGTGGGTTTCGTGGTGCACCTCAACTACGACAACCCGCACCTGTCGCCCTACGGCGAGTTCCAGCGCTTCAAGACCCACCCCATGATCCGCGACACCTTCGAGGGCGGCCGCCGCATCGCCTACGGCGGGCGCGCGCTCACCGAGGGCGGCTGGCAGTCGATCCCGCAGCTCGCCTTTCCCGGCGGCGTGCTGGTGGGTTGCGCGGCCGGCTTCATGAACGTGCCGCGCATCAAGGGCTCGCACAACGCCATGCTGTCGGGCATCCACGCCGCCGAGGCCGCCTTCGCCGCCATCGTGGCGGAGCGCAGCCACGACAGCCTCGATAACTACGGGCGCACCGTGATGGAAGGCCCAATCGCCCGCGACCTGCGCCGCGTGCGCAACGCCAAGCCGTTTCTGTCGCGCTTCGGCACCGTGCTCGGCACCGTGCTGTCGGGCGCCGACATGTGGGCCAACACGCTGCTGCCCGGCATCGGCTTCGGCTACACCCTGAAGCACGGCAAGCCCGACTACGCCTGCCTCACGAAGGCGCGGCGGGCGCGGCCGATCGACTATCCCAAGCCCGACAATGTGCTGACCTTCGACCGGCTCACCAACGTGTCCTTCTCCGGCACCAACCACGAGGAGGACCAGCCGGTGCACCTGAAGGTCGCCGACATGGAGCTGCAGCTCGGCTCCGAGCACGACGTGTTCGCGGGACCGTCGGCCCGCTATTGTCCGGCCGGCGTCTACGAGTGGATCGAGGAGAAGGGGAAAATGCCCCGCTTCGTGATCAACGCTCAGAACTGCGTGCACTGCAAGACCTGCGACGTCAAGGACCCCAACCAGAACATCACCTGGGTGGTCCCCGAAGGCGGCGGCGGCCCGAACTACTCGGGGATGTAAACGGCAGATTTGTGGGCATGAAAATAATGCTCCCAATCGTCTTGCGGCGGACCGAAACTCTGGCGGCGCTCGCGCGCATGCGCTGATCAGTGTTCGGAGCGCACCTCCGATCCGCCTGGGAGGACCTCCTGTCGCTCGCGCCCGCTCGTGAACAGGCGCGAGCCGGCGGGCCAGTCGAGTTCCGGGTGCGGGACATGGACGGCGCCAATGATCCATTCGTCGGCGTGATTCACGGTCCAGTGCACCGCCCACAGCCTTCCATCGACGGTTGAGCGCACGTATGCAAAATTGCTGCGCCCACCCGCGTGGCCCACGGCTGCGTCGCCCGTCTCCATCACGTGGTGGATATAGGCAAGGAACGGCAGGATCGCTTTGTGCTCGCCGCCGAGGGCCTTGATGAGCCATCCGTCGTCCGCGGTGTACCGCAGCGCCCTTCGGCTCAAGGCGATCGCAGGGATGTCCTTCTCTACGACCCCGAGAAAATGCTGGGCGAAGTTCACGCTCACCACGCTCAGCGTTCTGCCTCCGATCCTCGTACCGGTCTTGAAGGCGTCCGCCGCGACGAATTTCTCGATACGCCCGATTTTCTTCCCCTGCTGCGGGTCAAAAAGCCTCGACTCGGCTCCGGCCGGCCCTGAAGCCAGCATCAACACGGCCCCTATGAGGGGGATGGCTGCTGTTTTCGCTGATCGCGCACTCTTCCGGCAAGACGGACGGAGACGTGAGGCAGGAGGGCCTGCCCCGCGCCGAACCGAGCCTTCGTCACGGCAATTCTCACGGCTGTCAGACGGACACCGCAGGCCATAGGCCAGGGTCCAATTCCGCACCAGGGCGTCGATCGTCATAGGGCCGATCCTGTTTCTCAGTTCCGCCCTTTGGCGAGCTCGGGTGCAGGCCACCTCGTCTCATCGACAAGCTCGACATCGCCCGTGGAGGGGCTGTGGCAGAGCTTGCCGAGCCGCCAATATCCCGGCGCACAACCCGGCTCCGACGCGACAGGGGAGGGTGCCGGGGGTGAGGCGCTCACGACGTCGCCGGTGTCCAGATCGACGCAGACTGGAGCCATTAGCCAGTATCCCGCAGGACAATGCGGATCGGCGGGGCTTTGGGATTGCGATATTGCCGAGGTCGAGATGCATCCGATGACGATGCCGACCGTCGCCAGTGCGAACGTTGCGAATTTCCTGTTCATGACGTGCCTCATTCAGTTCTGCCTCATTTCAGAGGCGGCGGTAGGGGGTGCGAGTGAGTTAGAGGCGGTCACTTCCCGGCGGAAGCGACCGCGCTCGCGCCGGGTGCCGGCTCCGGCTCGATGCAAAGCTCCATGCAGGACGGCGGCAGCGCCATCAGCGTCCAGAGCTTGCGAAGGGCGATGCGGCCGACGCCTTCCGGTATGTCCTTGCGCATGAAGACGGTGAAGTCGGACGCGGCGGTGAGGGCGTTGGCATTGAAACCCGCGGCGGAATGGCTGGCCGCGAACTGAGCCCTGGCCGGGATCGGCCCAGGGATCGGCCCAGGGATCCATCGCCCGTCAGTCTCCTCCACCGACGACGCTTGGGCGGGAAGAACGACGCCGTGCGGACCTACCGTCCGGACTCGTGTGCAGACGTGAAGTCGTTTGAGGGCCAATTCCCGAACCATTGCCGCCTGGTCCGCGGCTTGTCGCGTTTCGGCGGACACGATGATCTTATGGCCGCCGCACAGTTTCGCGACGACCCAGCCGCCGCGCGTGGTCGCGAATTGAGCGCCGCAGTCGCTGGCGCCGCCGGCCATGGCCCGGCAATCGCGGATGGCGCTCGCAATGGCTGGGCCCTGTGAGGCCGCTGTCGCCACCCCCCACGACCCGTCTCCGGCCAGTGTGACCACTGTCAACTCATCGAGGTCCGCCGCCCCGGCCGCGATGGGCCCGGCCATCAGGGTGCCTAACCCCAGCAGACTGACGATCGCGGCAGAAGCAGGAATTCGATTGAGCGAGAACATGCGTTCCTCCTTCGCGTACCTCGCGGCACATGCAAGCAATTGGTTTCGGTTCACGGTGCTCACGGCGCCCTCCCTTGCCCTGAGGCGGTGGATCGCTCCGCGAAGCGAGTCTGTCCGCGTGTCGAAGCGATCGTCTGCACGAGCAGACCGACGACGACTGCAAGGAAGGCCGCGAGCAGCCCTGCCTGCAGCCTGCGCGTGCGGGCGCTGGCGAGGAGGAAATCGCGGGAGAAGGTCTCATCGGGACACAGGCCGGTGAGCCTCGCGTGGGCCTGGAGCAGCTCGCCGGCGGCGGATGCCCCTGCGACCGGGCCTTGCCGCGTGGGGCGCTCGTGGATCTCGATCCGGCCGCTGGAAGGATCGAGCGCAGGAGCGGCCCGCACCGTTGCCGCTCCCGCGCCCCCCCGCCACCGGTCGACCAGCCGGAACACCAGGTCGACCAGTGCCCCGCCGCCGTAGTGCCGGTGCGCGGTATCGGGAGGGCCCTTCACAGCCTCATATCGTGGATGGTCGGTCATGGCTCGCTCCCCGCACGTCGATTGGCCAGACGCCTGTTGCGTGCGGGGAGGTATGCCCGGCCGCCGTCAAGCGGGCATCAGCCGGGCGTCGGGGGCGAATTGACGCTCGATTGACGGTGGGGATGCGAAGCTGGAACGCAGGGGGCGTTGGTCAGGTGCGCGTGGGGGAGTAGCAATGCACGGTCAGTCAATTTACGGCCTTCATCCATTCCCAGGTCCCATTCATCTTTGGTGGGGCAGCCCCCGTGATGGCCGCGAGCGGCCGCGCAACTTGTTCGGCTCATCCGATCGACCACCCAACCCCCATCATATGTTCCGGGCCGGCGGGTCCAACGGTTGGATCAGCTCGGAAGGCGTGGTTGCCGGCAACGACCGGGACGGCCTGCATCGACTGGTGGCAAAGCTGACAGCGCGGCTTGAGGCCGCGAAGGAGGATTGCGCTCCGGCCGACAATCCCCGTATCCCCTCGGGATACACCTACCTCCTTCAGTTCATTGCCCACGACATGGTCGACAGCGTCGCTGCCTTCAGCATCGATAGCGACGCTCTCTCCGCCCGCTCGCGAAACGCGCGGTCGGCACCATTGCTTCTCGACACGCTCTACGGCAGCGGGCCGGATCAGTGTCCGCAAGCCTACGAGTACAGGGAGGACAACACTCTTGGGAAGGCTCCCCGCACCCATATGCGTCTCGGGCCACGTTCCGAGCTGGCTCCGCCCGGCAACCGCTATTGCCCCTTCCACGACATAGCGAGGAGCACGCCCAACTCGAAGGACGAAGGGCAACCTAGACCACCAGAGCGTCCGGTGTTCACCGAGGCCATGCTCGCCGACTCTCGCAATGACGCGCATGCACTCATATCGCAACTGACTGTGCTGTTTCAGCGCCTCCACAATCATGTTTTGTCGCTCGTAGAGGAGGGCACATCCTCGATCTCATCGGCGGACAGGGAACTGACATATCGGCGATTTCGCTGCGCACGTCTGGTGGTCACGCTGATCTATCGCAATATCATAGAAAAAGACGTCCTTTGCAAAATCTTGGACCGTCGCATTTACGATCATTACGTTACTAACGGTAACCCCCCGCGTGACAATGGTGAAAGCATTCCGCTGGAATTTACTTTTGGGGCCTTCCGTTTCGGGCATTCAATGGTGCGCGGTGCTTATAACGTGAATAGTCAATTCGAAGAGCAGGACGTAACTGGCGCCCTTCTCCTCAGCTCCCAACAGAGACCAGATCGCTTGCCGGTAACGGATAGCTGGTTTATCGACTGGGATCGCTTTTTTATCGCGGACACACCCGCCAGGGCTGACGGGGCTCTCAAGCTTAATTTCAGTAAGATGATCGGGCTTCACTATGTTGGAGATCTTCAAGAGGGAATGGTGAACGTACCCGGGTTGGACGCTGCCGGTCTTGCTCAGCGGGATTTGCTCAGCGCCTGCTACTCAGGGATGCTCTCCGTAGCAGCGCTCTGTAGCGAGCTCCGGGCTCGGGGCTTTGAGCGAGAGGTGGTGGACTTCAGCGCGTGGCGCTCCCGGCTCGATACTTGGCTGCCGCGGCTCAACCTCTTCCCATCGAGCGACGACGACAGAAAGAGAGTGGTCGAGGACCCGCCGCTTCCATTCTTTGTCCTGTTCGAGGCCGAGCACTATGGCGGACAGCATCTGGGACCTGTCGGTTCGATCATCGTGGCCGAAACAATTCTCGGGGCCTTCAAGCGCCATCCTCTCGGAGTTGAGCAGCGCGATAGTACGCTGCAGCAGCGCATATCGAGGTGCGGCGAGTTGTATTTCGATGAGTCATCGGCAAGAGGTCTCGTTTCGGAGGCCCTTTCGCAGATCGATGAGATCGGAACCATGCCGCAGCTGCTCGAGTACATGCGCCGACAGGGGTGTTTTGGCTGAATGGTGCACGGCCGCCATTTCGAATTCACGCACCAACCGGAGAAGACCAAATGAGCGATGAAAAAGTGACCGAAACGATAACTACCACTGATCACGAGCGCTGGGGCAAACTGGTCAAAACGTGGGCGACAGGTAGATCGTTTTTCTTGGATGACCCTGTGCCAATCACAATAGACCAGCTGCCCATACCGCGCACGTTGCAAGAATTCAAGGACCAATGCAGGTTGGTCCGCGCCGGAGTGACCGTTCCAGATGGCGTTGTGGGGTTGACAGTTATACAGCATAGCGCAGATACGCTGTTCATAAGACTGCCGCCAAAGTCACTGGTCTTGAAAAAGCATGAGGAGTTTGGTTCATCAACTGGCAGGTATCCGTTTCCGGATTTCTATGAGCGGTTCATCGGCGAACCGCTTGAGCCGGTGGACAGACTCAAGGTCCATGCTTCCCGGATTGGAGACTACACAATCAGCGTCTGTGGCTGAGGGGCGGCCGACCTATCACCATTGGTCGTGTGCAAGCCCTTCGACCGGCGCGCCAGCCCCGGCAACGCCATCTCGCAGGCGTTGCCAATCCTCGGGTCGTTTGATAGGCGCCATGTGGAGGAGCCAACGGGTGATGTTGGTGTCACTCGCGGGTTCCGTGCCGACCCACCGGTTCCGCACCGTCTGGAGGTAGCGCTGCAGCTCGGTTGCCGCGGTCTGGCGATCGCCAAGGTGAACCAAGGCCGCCACCTTGTACCCCAGCGCGCTCAAGCTGACTTCCCCTGCAGCAACAGCGGCCCGGACACATTCCCTGTAGTCTCCAACGATGAAGCGGATCGCGCAGTGATAGGACCACTGCAATGGGCTGGGGGCCAGCGGAAGCTGCAGAGTGTGTTCTGCGAGCTCCGTCGCTCGCTGGAATTGTCCGCACGCAGCGAAGCACCAAGCGGACGAAACGAGCGTCCAGGGATCGTTCTCGTTCAGTTCGTAGGCTAGCGGGATATGTATCATTGCCTGCTCGTACTGCTTGACGGCGGCATACGACCACCCGAGGCAAAGTTGGCTGCGCGAGTCTATGGGGTCGAGGCGAGCCGCCTCGCGCGCATAGCGAAGAGACTCTTCCGCGCGGCGCAGATCGCGGAAGACGCCCGGCTTGACGATATGGTCGGAGTTGTTGAGCTGCGCGAGGCTGGAGTGCGCCGGTGCGAAGTCGGGCATCTGCGCGATGACCTCTCGGAAGAGGCCCCTCGCCTTTTCCCAGGTCCTCGGATCGAAGCTCATGAACGTCGCCTGACCGGCCAGCCACAGATCGTAGGCTCTCAGATCGCCTAGAGGACGATGTGCAATCGCAACCAGGCGCTCCGTCGACAGATGCACATTGAGCGCGGTTGTGATGCGCCGGACCACGAACTGCTGTGCCTCGAACCAGTTGTCGATGGAGACGTTGAGGCGCTCGCTCCACAGAAAGGTGTTGGTGGTCAGGTCCCGAAGGGTAACGATGAGGCGCAGCGTGTCCGCGCTGGCCTCGAACGCGCTGGCCTCGACCGCGTACTCCGCAGTATCCCCCGCCTGCGCTTCGGCCGCTCCGGAAAGCGTCACGTCGCGCACCACCCACTCGCGGAACCGCACTAGGCAGGCGATCAGCTCGCTGCGGAAGCCATCGACGAGATAGCGGCGCTCGGGCTTCGTCGCCGAGGCCTCGAAGCCGGCGACGGACACCATCAGCTTGGACCGGGGCTTATGCAGCGTCGGCGCTTCGGGGAGCGTGACCGCAGTGCCGGCGTCCTGGATTGCATCCAGAACTTCGACACGCGGCCGTGCGGCGGCCGCCGGCTGGCCGAGCTTGATCGCCGCTATCAGCTCCTGCGTCTCCTTCGACGGCTCGACGTCGTACTCATCGTCCAAAAGGTCCCACAGCGCCTTGTAGACCCCCAGCGCCGCACCGACGTCGCCGGCCTCCGCCCTGGCGCGGATGCGAACGCGCGCCGCTTCCTCGTGGGTCGGATCGAGGTTCATGAGCGCGCGGGCCAAGACTTCCCGCTCGGCTGCGCGTTTGACCTCCCCGCGCATCGCCGTCTCCAGCAGCACGCGCACGCGCTCCGCCAGCGTCTGCCGCTTGGCGAGCAGCCAGATGCGGTACGCCGGATCGACGGTCTCCAGGTCTTCGAGCAGGCGTTCCAGCGGCCGCTCGGTGCCGAGCAGGAGAGGGTGCGCGCGCCCGGCCTTCGCCTCATCGAGGATATCCCACAGGTCGACGGCCACGCGCGACCGCTCGATCCGGATCGCCAGCTTGTCGGCGAGGAGGCCGTCGAAACCCATGTCATCGAGCGCCCTGCGCAGTTCGTGCAGCGCCTGGCGCAGGGAGGCGCGCGCCTTCTCCTCCTCGGTCTCGCTCCACAGCAGCCCGACAAGCCGCTCGCGCGTCTCGGTGTCGGCTTCCGAGAGCGCGAGATATCCCATGAGCGCCCGCGCTCGCCTGCCGGCAATGGCAAGGGTGCGGTCGTTGCACCGGATTCTCAGCTGTCCCAGCGTGGCAATGCTGAGCTTCGAGGGCTCGTTCGGCACGGGGATGGAACCCAAAGCCGCTTACAGCGACGGACTTACCCAATTATCACGAAGCTTATACGTAAGCTCAAGGTGAGAAAAGCCGTTCTGCGCGGTCAAAACAGGGCGACCCCCCCGGTCCAACGTTCGCCACCGCCTGTCGCTTCCCGCATGCGTTGCAATCGAGCCGTTGCCCAATCGCAAGGCATCGGCTGCAACTGCGGCGCTCGCGCACAGACAACCGGAATCCCGAATTCGGGTCGGGTCAGATCGACCAACAGGGGTTCAAGCCCGCAACCCGTGAACAACGCACGGAGGAGGGCGAGTTCGTCGCCGGCATCGCCGGCCCGTTGGCCGGTTTCGTGGCGGGGCACACCGCCAGGCTGGAGCAGCTCGCATGGTCCCGCATCGAGAGCGGCACGGGCGAGATGGCGGCGGTCGACCTCGTTGAGCGCCGCCTCGCCGCGCTGCCGTCGCTTGGCCTCAACGATTGGCAGTGCCAGCTCCATCTGGCACATCTCGAGGATCGCAGCCCGCGCCGCCTGTTCGAACGTCAGCCTCGCCGCAAGCCCGCAGCTGAGACCGCTGCCGCTGGCATCCACAGAGACGGCGGCCACGCTCGGGATTTCGAGATCGGTCGTGATGTCGAGGAGCCAACTGGCGCGCTCTCGGCTGTCCTGGCGCAGCGCGCCCAGGAGACGCACCGCCTCGGCCATCGCAGCGCCGTTCTCCGCGAGCGGCTTTGGACGTTGCCCGCCGATCCACCACAGCGAGGCCGCATCCCGCTCGACAAGCTCCAGCAGCGCGCGCGCCGCAGCTGCCTCGAAGCTTGGCCCCGCCGCACAACCTGTGCTCAGGGCGGCACCCGGTATCGTGATTGGCCCCGGCGGCTGCCTCCGCAGGCACCAGTCGGCCGGCAGCAGGAGCTCGCGGTGCGACGCAAGCGCACGCGCACGGACCATTGGTATCGGCGTCCCGCGCGGGAGCGCCCGTGCCTCCAGCACGCTCTCGATCAAGCATTGCGCCGCCGGCGCGATCCGGTGCGCGACCTCGCCGTAGCAGCACTCGGCAATCACATCTCCCGACCGCTCGATCTGCGAAAGCCGCTCCACGCCTTCGCCCACGCAAGAAGCCAGTGCATCCACGAGCAGCTCGGCGCTGCCCGCCAGGCTGAAGGAGCCTGGCAGCGACGTGGGGGCCGGCGCGCGTTTGGCATCGACTTCGCCGCCCACGAACTGAAGTCCGGGAGCCAGGGAAGAGCCAACCCGGAAGAGGCGATTGGGCAACCGGGCACCCCGCCTCATCGCGTCTCCGTGGCGCTCGGCCAAAGCGACCAGCAACGCACCACCGAAATCCGATCCAAGATCGATCTCACGCACCGGAGGTCCCGCCAGTCTGGTATCGGCATGCGTCGAACAGGCCACGCTGGATCCTGTCTCGTCTATTGACGGCAACATTTGCCCTATTTCCCCGACACCTTCGCCCAGGTGTCGCGCAACCCCACGGTACGGTTGAACACCGGGTGCCCCGGCTTGGAGTCGCGGTCGCGGCAGAAGTAGCCCTGGCGCTCGAACTGGACGGGGTCGGGGGAGTTGCCGGCGGCCAGCGCGGGCTCCAGCTTGCAGCCGGTGAAGGTCTCCAGGGAGCTGGGGTTGAGATCGGCGACGAAGTTGGCGGCGTCGGGCTCGGGCTTGGCGAACAGCTGGTCGTAGAGGCGCACCTCCGCGTCCATGGCGTCGTCGGCGCAGACCCAGTGCAGGGTGGCCTGCACCTTGCGGCCGTCGGGGGGCGCGTTGCCGCCGCGGGTGGCAGGGTCATAGGTGCAGCGCAGCTCCACCACCTCGCTGGCGGCGTTCTTGATCGCCTCCCGGCAGGTGACAAAATAGGCGTAGCGCAGGCGCACCTCCTTGCCGGGGGAGAGGCGGAAGAACTTCTTCGGCGGGTTCTCCATGAAGTCGTCGCGCTCGATCCACAGCTCGCGCGAGAAGCGGATGCTGCGCGTTCCCGCGCTCTTGTCCTCGGGGTTGTTGACCGCTTCCAGCTCCTCGACCTGGCCCTCCGGGTAGTTCTCGATCACGACCTTGAGCGGTCGCAGGACGCCCATGCGCCGCAGCGCCGTCTTGTTGAGCGTCTCGCGCACGCTGAATTCGAACATGCCGTAGTCGACGGTGCTGTTGGCCTTGGCCACGCCCACGCGCTTGACGAAGTCGCGGATCGCCGCGGGCGGTACGCCGCGCCGGCGCAGGCCGGCGATGGTGGGCATGCGCGGATCGTCCCAGCCCGACACGTGGCCGTCGCGCACGAGCTGGGTGAGCACGCGCTTCGACAGCACCGTGTAGGTCATGTTGAGGCGCGCGAACTCGTACTGGTGCGGCTTGGAGGGCACCGGCAAGTTCTCGATGAACCAGTCGTAGAGGGGACGGTGGTCCTCGAACTCCAGCGTGCAGATGGAGTGCGTGATGTGCTCGATAGCGTCCGACTGGCCGTGCGCGAAGTCGTAGCTCGGGTAGATGCACCACGTGTCGCCGGTGCGCGGATGGGTGGCATGCAGAATCCGATAGAGCACTGGATCGCGCATATTGATATTGCCCGAGGCCATGTCGATCTTGGCGCGCAGCACGCGTGTGCCGTTGGGGAACTCGCCCGCACGCATGCGGCGGAATAGGTCGAGGTTCTCCTGCACGCCGCGGTCGCGGTAGGGGCTGTTCCTGCCGGGCTCGGTGAGGGTACCGCGACTGGCTCGCATCTCCTCCTGGCTCTGGTCGTCCACATAGGCCTTGCCGGCCTCGATCAGGTGCTCGGCCCAGCCGTACAGGGTCTCGAAGTGGTCCGAGGCGTGATAGAGGTGCCTGCCCCAGTCGAAGCCCAGCCAGCGCACGTCGGCCTCGATGGCGTCGATGTACTCCTGCTCCTCCTTGGTCGGGTTGGTATCGTCGAAGCGCAGGTGGCAGCGCCCGCCGAACTCCTGGGCTATGCCGAAGTTGAGGCAGATCGACTTGGCATGGCCGATGTGCAGGTAGCCGTTGGGCTCCGGCGGAAAGCGCGTCACCACCGTCTTGCGCCGGCCGGACTGCAGGTCCGCCTCCACGATGTCGCGGATGAAGTCCTGCCCCGGCTCGCGCGTGGCTGTCTCAGCTGCCGCCATGGGTGTCGATCTCCGAATTCGGCGCGGGCGATGCCGCGCTGTGCGGCGGGCCTAGCAAATCCCTGCTGCACCGCCAAGGGATGGCAATGACACCCGTCAATTTTGGGTGGCGCAATCGTTGGCGGTCCCGGTGGGTTCGAGCGGCAGGACGTATGTGCTCAGGGGGGTACGATGCACGGTATGACCTGGCGGCCATGGCGGCGGTAGACGCGAAAATCGGTGTCGGTGGTCAGCACGACGGCCTCGGGCAGTACCTCTGTCATGCGGACGAGGCAGGCATCGGCCAGACTCATTGGCACGTCGGCATACTTGTCCATCAGCGCGAGCACCGGCTCCTGGTGGTCGGCGAAGCTGAACGAGACCTGCAGCGATCGACGCCGCAGAAGCGTCGAAAGAACGGGCAGCCCCGGTTTGCCGAGGAGAAACAGCGCTTCCGTCAGAACTGCCTCGCAACAATGCCAAGGGCGTCGGACCTCCGCGGCTTGGCGCACTGCCCAGGCGCGATGCGTGTCGCGCCGCCGAAGCAGGGCTGCGAGAAAGCCCGTATCAACGAGAACGGTTGCGGCCAAAGCCGTACACCCGCAGATAGTGCTTCTGGCGCGCACTGAGGTCTGCCGGCAGGTCGTCGTCGATCGAGCCGATCAGGTCTGCAATGTCCGCCAGGTTAGGCGGAAGCTTCGCCTCCTCCCGCGCGCGCTCCAGGCGCTCGCGAACGACATCGGACTTCGAGACGCCGCGCTTGCGCGACTCGGTCTCTATCTCGTCCGCCAGAGCTTCCGGAAGACGCACCGTGATGGTTCGGCTGCGTGACGTGACCGTTGACATGGACGACATGTAATACAGCGACGCGCGGGGTGCAATACACGGAGAGGCGGGCTGGAGCCGGCCGTCGCAATCGCGGCCGTCCTTTGATGTCATCTCGCGGTGGCCGCGCGTTTGCAGCGCGGACAGACGGGGTCATTGCAGGCGCGGCACCAGGCCTTGCCGCAGGACCGGCAGGGAGCCTGTCCGTCCGGCTCAGTCAGATGGAGCCGCTCGTCGCAGACAAGCCGTGCCCGATTGAGCCCGGTGCCCCACTCGCACAGCGGCGGCTCCATCGTGCGGGCCGCAGGGTGCCAGTCGATGTTGACGATACGCTCGCCCTTGCGCCGCCTGATCAGGACCTCGTAGCGATGCACCGGGGCTAGCAGCACCAGCCCCTGCACCCACTCGACTGTCACCCGCAGGGCGTAGTTGTGGCGCAGGTCGTCCAGCTTGGCGGCATACTCGCGCTCGATGGCCGTCACGCGCATGAGCTCGCGCTTGCGGTCGGCCTCGGCCTTGTCGCCTGCGGCCGACCCGAGCCCGGCCAGCTTTGCTAGCGCATTGCGCCGCAGGTCGTCGTGGTAGGCGTGCACCCGGGCGCTGTCGCGGTCTAGCCGGCGGCGCATGGCGCGCAGGAACGGCTCCAGGTCGCTGCGCACCAAGTCGTCGATCGCGCCGCGTATCCGGTCCACCAGCACCTGCCTGTCCGGAAGCGGGCCCGCCTCGGCACACACGCCAGCGTCGGGCAAATGCCATTCCAGGTCGTCGGCCAGCGCGTGGCGCAGCCGCTCCACGATGTCGTCACCGAGCACCGCGCCGGTTCCGGCATTGAAGCCGAGCCAGACCAGCCCCTCGCGCCGCTCGTCGGAGGTGGCGGTGTAGCGAAAGGCGAGCAGCAGGCAGCGCGTCCACGCCGAGGTGGCACCGCGCAAGCGCCAGATGGCGTTGCCCAGATCGAGCGCCGACTCCAGCCGGCGCTGCGGGTCGCCCGGCGGGGCGGCGTGTGCCGGGAGCACCAGCTGGCGCTCGGCAAGTCGCCCACGGCTACCGATGAGCGCCCCGAACCGGTCGAGCCAGTCGCCCTCGAGCCCGACGGCCACGGCCTCCGGCGGCAGCTGGGCGCCGAACCCCAGCCGCGCCAGCTCCGGCCAGCCCAGGGTGGCGCGCAGCGGCTCCGGCACCAGCACCTCAAGGACGTCAGGCTCCGTCGCCTCAACAACTGCCCCTTCGCTGTCCAGCAGGTCCGCCACGAACTCACGTAGCGCGCTCATGCCTCGCCCTCACGCCGCCTCGAAGTCCGCACCAAACAGCTTCTCGTCCAGCGCCTTGGCGCCGCGATGCTGCCGGCTCGCATCGTCAAGCCGGTGGCCGAGCGCCTCGAACGCCTGGGCGCGGGCGGCCTCCGTCGTCTCCAGCCAAGCCTCCAAGACCAGGTCCGGGAACTCGCGTTCCTCCTCCAGCGCGCCGAGGATGGCGCCGACCTCGCCGACCACCAGCTCGAACATCGAGATCTTCTCCTCCAGCAGCGCCAGCACCTGCTCCTCCAGCGTGCCGCGTGTCACCAGATTGAAGACGAACGTCTCGCGGTCCTGGCCGATGCGGTCGATGCGGCCGATGCGTTGCTCGATCGCCATCGGGTTCCAGGGCACGTCGAAGTTGATGAGCGTGTTGCAGAACTGGATGTTGCGCCCCTCGCCGCCCGACTGGGTGCACAAGAGGATGGGGGCATGGTCGCGGAACTCGGCGATCGCCGCGTCCTTCTCGGGTCCGCTCAAGCTGCCGTCGAAGCGGGCGAAGGTGAGGCCGGCCTCAGCGAGACGTTCGCCGACATGGGCGAGGGTCTCGCGCGCGTGGACGAAAACGAGCTTCTTCTCGTGGGGATTGCTGCGCAGCAGCTCGATCAGGGCGGCCTCCTTGCCGCCCGTCCCGATGGCGGCCCAGCGTTCGGCAAGCGCAGCCCAGACCGGATCGGAGCCGGTCCGCTCCGCGAGCCGCGCAAGGGCGCCCGCCGCGGCCGCCGGGCATGAGCCTGCCGCGCTCATGAGATGGTGCAGCGTGAGACGCTGACGCCCCACACCGCTTTCCGCCGCCAGCCGGCGCGCGGCTGCGACGAGATCGGCGTAGGCCTCTGCCTCGCCCGGAGCGGGGGCGACCTTGATGGTGGCGGCGTGCCGGCGCGGCAGCTTGAGGGCCGCCACCGCGCGGGTGTTGCGGATCATGGCATCGCGCATGAGGGTGCGCAGGCGCTCGGGATTGGCCGGCTGGCGTGGCTTGCCAGGCGTCATGTAGGCGGCACGGAACTCCTTCTGAGTCTTGAAGATGCCGGGTTTGAGCAGCGTCAGCAGGTTGTAGAGCTCGATGAGGTCGTTCTGCACGGGCGTCGCCGACAGCAGGAGCAGGAAGCGCTTGTTGAGCGCATCGACCAGCTTCCAGCTCTGACTGGACCGGTCGCGCAAATGGTGCGCCTCGTCGACGATTACGAGGTCGAAGGTTTGCGCGAGGAGACGATCGGCATGCTCGCGGCGCCGGGCCGTGGCGATCGAGGCGATGATGCGGCTCTGGCTCCAGAAGGGGTCGGGGTTCTCCCGCAGGGAAGGCTCGTAGGTGGTCGCGAACGTCAGACCGAACTTGCTCGCCAGCTCCTCCTGCCACTGGCCAACAAGAGACGCCGGCGTCAACACCAGGGCGC
This sequence comes from Hyphomicrobiaceae bacterium, assembly GCA_036555805.1. GTDB lineage: Bacteria > Pseudomonadota > Alphaproteobacteria > Rhizobiales > Hyphomicrobiaceae > AWTP1-13. The sequence goes on from DATBKR010000447.1 coordinate 26,333, forward strand.
GCTCAGCCATGCCGCGCAGGGCGTACTCCTTGAGCACCATCGACGCCTCGATGGTCTTGCCGAGGCCCACCTCGTCGGCCAGGAGGACGCGGCCACGGAACTGCTTCAGCACCTTGCGCACGGTCTCCGTCTGGTGCCATAGCGGCTCGAAGCCGGTGAGGTGCGGCAGGCACAGGAGCTCGTCGAAACCCTGCGCCAAGCCCAGATGCGACAGCCGTTCGCGCAGGCCGAACCAGCGGCCGTCCTGCTCCGGCTCGCCCGGGGCGCCCTGCGCCAGCGCCGCCAGGTCGATTTCCATCGTGAACGGAATCTCGACCTCGACACGCGGCAGGGGCGGCGGTGGAGATGCCTTTTCGCCAGTCGGTGCGACCGACATCTGGCGCTGCGGTCGCGCTCGATGAGCGGGGCGGTCTGGCACCGGAGGTCTTGCGCCTGCCCGGCGAGGCGCGGGGATCCTGCCAGGCGCCTCCGAACGCCGGACCGGGACGGGCGCCCGGGCGACGCCGTCGAGATGCGCCGCCTCCAGCTTATCCTCGAACAGGTCCGCCTGGCGCAGTGCCGGACTAGCCATCGCCGTCGCCCTCGCCGCCCGCCCTGCCGAAGCCGACCCGTCCGAGGCCCCCTCAGTGCGACACCCGATGTGAGCCGTCTCCGCCGCCAGAATCGGCTGAGGTCCAGTATGCCTGCCAGAGTCCTGCCGGCCACGGCGCCCTTGGTCTCTCCTGTGGATTTCCCTGCCTAAGAGAGTATTGCCTTATAGAGAGGCACCCCTGTTCCTCGATTTCATTGAAGCCGCCGATTCTTCCACGCAAACGGGATTGCGGCTGGCAGTGCTCGGATGGCGTTCGCTGAGCCTGAAAAAATCGGAACACATCATGCCTCACGGCATGGGCAGCGCCTCGTGCTCCTTGAGGACGCGGCCGCCTTCGCCGTCGGTCTCGATCAGCTTGACGCGGTAGCCCCAGAGCTGGGCCAGGTACTGCAGCGTGCGCTCGGCCTCGGCCTTGTCGAGAAGCACGCCGTTGCGGACGTGGTGGGTGAGCACCAGGCGGCGGCTGCCAGAGAGGTCGGCGTCGGTGATCTGCAGGTCCGGGTCCTGTCCCGCCACGTCGTAGAGCTGCGCCAGGCGGCGCCGGAGGTCGCGGTAGCCCTGCTCATTGTGGATGGCGGCGACGTCCATGGTGCTTTCCTTGGCGTCGTCGTCGACGGCGAACAGCCGGAAATCGCGGATCAGCTTGGGGCTCAGGAACTGGCGGATGAAGCTCTCGTCCCGGTAGTCCGCCCACGCCTGCCGCAGCGTGCCCATCCAGTCGCCGGTGCCGGCGATATCGGGAAACCACTCGCGGTCCTCTTCTGTGGGCTCCGTGACGATGCGCCGGATGTCGTTCATCGTGGCGAAGCCGAGCGCATAGGGATTGATGCCCGAAAAATGCCGGCTGTTGAACGCGGGCTGGTGGATCACCGAGGAATGCGAGTGCAGGAACTCCAGCATGGTGCCGTCGGTAAGCAGGCCCCGCTCGTACAGCGTGTTCATGATCTGGTAGTGGACGAAGGTAGCGCAGCCCTCGTTCATCATCTTGGTCTGGCGCTGCGGATAGAAGTACTGCGAGAGCAGGCGCACGATGCGGAGCAGCTCGCGCTGCCAGTCCTGGAGCTTGGGCGCGTGCTTCTCCAGGAAATAGAGCAGGTTCTCCTCGGGCAGGCCGAGGCGGCGCTGCTCCGTCTGCACCTCTGTGGGCTCCTCGGGGCCGTCGCGCGTGATCTCGGGAAGCGTGCGATAGATCGGGTCGAACGTCGCCTCCTCGTAGGCGCGGCGCTGGGCCGCGCGCTCCTTCTCGCGCTTGGCCAGATTGCGCGGGCGCGGGCGCAGGTCGCGGCTCACGCCCTGGTTCATGAGGGCGTGGGCGGCGTCGAGGGTGGCTTCGACTGCCGCCTCTCCGTGCTTCTCCTCGCACTCGGCGACGTAGCTTTTGGCGAAGCTCAAATAGTCGATGATGTGGTCCGGCTGGGTCCACATCCGGAACTGGTAGTTGTTCTTGAAGAAATGGTTGTGGCCGCAGGCTGCGTGCGCGATCACCAGCGTCTGCATGGTCATGGAGTTCTCCTCCATGATGTAGCTGATGCAGGGATCGGAGTTGATGACCAGCTCGTAGGCGAGACTGCGCATGCCGCGCTTGTAGTAGGCCTCGTCGCGGGCGAAGCGCTTGCCGAACGACCAGTGGCGGTACATCAGTGGCATGCCGATCGAGGAGTAGGAGTCGAGCATCTGCTCGGCGGTGATCACCTCGATCTGGTTGGGGTAGATATCGAGCCCCAGCTCGCCGACGGCGATCTCGCCGCAGGCGTCGTGCACCTTGCGGATCAGCTCGAAGGTCCACTCTGCCCCGTCGAACAGGGGCCTGACCCTCGTCGTCCTGCGCCTCGGAAGCTTGGCCTGTGTCACCGCTCTATCCTCGCCCTTTCACGGTGGCCTTGCCGCGCCCGCTTCACGCGGCCGCGTCGCTCGCGGAAAACAGCTCGTGGAAGACCGGGTAGATGTCCTCCGGCGACGCCACTCGCCGTGTGGCGAAGTTCTTGTGCCGCCGCGCCAGCTGGCTGTAGCCGTACCACACGGGCGTCTCGTGCGCGTCGTTGAAGCGCTCGCCGTGCGTGGTCTCGACGTAGGCGAAGTATTGGCAGATGGGCAGCACCTCCTTGTCCAGCAGGCGCAGGCAGTGCGGCATGTCGTCGTGGAAGTTGTCGCCGTCGGAGGCCTGCGCGGCGTAGATGTTCCAGTCGGCCGGCGAGTAGCGCTCCTTCACCACCTTCAGCATCTCCTCCAGTGCCGTGGAGATGACGGTGCCGCCGGTCTCGGTGCCGCGGAAGAAGGTATCCTCGTCCACCTCCATGGCCGTGCTGGTGTGGCGGATGAAGACCAGGTGCACCTCGCGGTAGTAGCGCGTCAGGAATACGTGCAGCAGCATGAAGAAGCGCTTGGCGAGGTCCTTGAGTGGCTCGGTCATGGAAGCCGATGCGTCCATGAGACAGAACATCACCGCCTGGGTGGTCGGCTTCGGCACGCGCTCGAAGCGGTTGTACTGGAGGTCGATGGGATCGATGTAGGCGATGGTCTTCCTCATCCGGACCTTGCGCTCCAGCGTGGACCGCAGCTCCGCGATCTTGGATTCGTTGCGCGGGTCCTCGGCCTCGGCGGCGGCCAGTTCCTCCTCCAGGAGCTTCACCTCCGCCTCGCTCGGCCGGCGCAGCGCCAGGCGGCGGCCGAGGCTCTTGCGCATGGTGCGTGTGTGGTTGAGGCGCGCCGGCGGGCCCTCGGTGGTGAAGCCCGCGCGGGCCATCTTGGGGGTCTTCAGGTCCTTGAGCTTCACCTTGACGAGGTTGGGCAGCTTGAGGTCGTCGAAGAACAGGTCGAGGAACTCTTCCTTCGTCAGGGTGAAGGTGAACTCGTCGTGGCCTTCGCCGTCCGGGCTGCCCTGGCTGCCGCGCCCGCCGCCGCTCGGAGGCTTCGGGATCTCATCGCCGACCTGGTATTCCTCGTTGCCTGGCAGCACGTAGTAACGCCGGCCGGTGTTGCGCCCCAGCGAGAACGTGGGCTCGCGCAGGCTCTTGGAGCGGATTGTGACCTTCTCGGAGCCTTCCGCCTCGGCCACCCGCCGGCTCTTGAGGGAATCCTTGATGGCTTCGCGGATCTCGGCCTTGGCGCGGCGCAAAAATCTCTGACGGTTGCCGAGGCTCTTGGCTTTCGGGTTGAGGCGCCTGTCAACGATCTGCATCACATGAACCAGCGGCTCGGGGTTGGTGCAGGCCGGCGCGCTTTGCCGACCAGCCCTGCAACTCCGAGTTTAGCACGATACGGCCGGCTCCGCACCAGACCGCCCAGGGAGACCGCCCAGGGAGGCGCCAAGTCAGCTCGATTTCTTGACCCGCATGTACCACTCGACCAGGCGTCGGACTTGGCGCGGGGTGTAACCGCGCTCGACCATGCGGTGCACGAACTCCTCGTGCTTCTTCTCGGTCTCGCTGTCCTGCTTCTTACCGAAGCTGATCACCGGCAGCAGGTCCTCCACCTGACTGAACATGCGCCGCTCGATGACCTCGCGGATCTTCTCGTAGCTGGTCCAGCTCGGGTTCTTGCCGCCGTTCTTGGAGCGGGCGCGCAGCGAGAACTTCACCACCTCGAAGCGGAAGTCCTTGGGGTTGGCGATGCCTGCCGGCTTCTCGATCTTGCTGAGCTCCTGCTCCAGCACCTGCCGGCTCATCAGCTGGCCGGTGTCCGGGTCCTTGAAGTCGTGATCCTCGATCCAGGCGTCGGCGTAGGCCACGTAGCGGTCGAACAGGTTCTGGCCGAACTCGTGGTAGGATTCGAGGTAGGCCTTCTGGATCTCGTTGCCGATGAACTCGGCGTACTTGGGCGACAGCTCCTCCTTGAGGAATTCGATCCAGCGGTTCTCGGTGTCCTCCGGCATCTGCTCGCGCCGGATCGCCTGCTCGGTGACGTAGAGCATGTGCACCGGGTCGGCCGCGATCTCGCTGGTGTCGAAGTTGAAGGTCTCAGACAGAATCTTGTAGGCGAAGCGCGTCGAGGCGCCGTCCATGCCCTCCGTCACGCCGGCCGCATCCCGGTATTCCTGGATGGTCTTGGCGTGCGGATCGGTGTCCTTCAGGCTCTCGCCGTCGTAGACGCGCATCTTGGAGAAGATCGAGGAGTTCTCGTGCTCCTTGAGACGGGATAGCACGGAGAACTGCGCCAGCATTTCGAGCGTACCCGGTGCGCACGGCGCTGCCGCCAGCTCGCTGGCTTTCAGCAGCTTCTCGTAGATGTTCTTCTCCTCGGCCACCCGGAGGCAGTACGGCACCTTGATCACGCAGATGCGATCGATGAAGGCCTCGTTGTTCCTGTTGCTCTTGAAGCTCTGCCACTCGGCCTCGTTCGAATGCGCAAGAACGGTGCCCGAGAACGGGATGGCGCCGATGTTCTCGGTGCCGATGTAGTT
>DATBKR010000448.1:0-2372 GCA_036555805.1 Hyphomicrobiaceae bacterium
CGCGCACGTGCGCTGCGTGCTGGAGGGCGGCGACGGCGCGCGCCTCGACGCGGTGGCGTTCCGCGCCGCCGACCAGCCGGTGGGCGCCGCGCTGCTCGCCGCCGACGGGCTGCCGCTGCACCTCGCCGGTCACCTTCGCCGTGACACCTGGAACGGCCGCGACCGCCGCGAGCTGGTCGTGGAGGACGTGGCCGACCCGCGGCGCCAGTAGGCGGCTCCCCATCCGTCGGTTCGGAGCGCTGCTCGCCTCTGGCTCGCATCGCCCAGGGGAATCCATGGCCGGGATGACGGGTGTCACGCCATGCGCGCGTAGCCGTAGCGCAGATTGCTGCGGGCGGGGCCGTTCTTCAGGTAGGTCTCCTTCATGGCGGCGAAGCGGTCGCCCAGGTCGGTGCGCTTCTGCACGCCGTAGAGGCGCATGTTGTTGCCGCTGAAGATGGCGGTCTTCACCGCGCCGCTGGGGCCGCCGAGCGGCGCGAAGCCGTATTTCTTCTGCATGTCGTCGGGGACCTCCAGGCGGCGGAGCGCCTCGATCTGCCACTGCGGCGAGCCGGTCCAGATGGCGTCGGTGCCCCAGCACACATGGTCCGCGCCGAGGCCTCTAATCAGGATGCCCATCAGGGCCGCGCCCAGCCTGGGCTCTGCCACTACGCTCTGGGCGAACAGCTGGCCCACGTCCGCATAGACGTTGGTGACGCCGTACTTCGCGGGGATCTCGGCCAAGTCGCTGACCCAGGAGATGCGGCCCGTCTGCTCGAACTCGCGCCAGCCGTCGGCCGCGGTGCCGCCGCCGGCGTGGCGGTAGCCGCCGTGATAGACGACGAAGCTGAGCTGCGGCCAGTCCTTGGCGGCCTTGCCCACGTCGCGCACGTCGCAATAGGCGAGGAGGTGGGGGAACCGCTGTTCCACGGAGGCCGGGAACAGGCCCTTGTGCACGCAGATGTTCTTGATGCTGTGCTTCACCGCCAGCTCGTAGGCCTTGTAGGTGACCTGCTCGTCGTCCATGCGCCAGGGATACTTGCTGGTCTGCTTGTTGGTGTTGTCGCCGATGGTATAGCCCTTGATCGAGTCGGGCTTCATGCTGAGCGCGTGCTCCAGCGCCTCGATCCATCCGGGCTGGCCCGGCGTGAAGATGGCGTGCGCCATCATGCGCTTGGAGCCCGCCTCCCGGTTCACCCGGTCGCGCGCGGCGACCGTCATCTCGTTGGTGAGGAACCAGTCTTGCGGGATGTCCGACGGCGCGCTGGAGATCAGCGCGATCTTGGTGTCGCTGTCGAGGAAGATCTCCTTGAAGTAGTTGTTCCACTTCAGGTCCTCGATAGTCTGCGGCTTGTCCACCAGCGCCGGGTTCCAGCCGGCCTTGCCCACCGCCTCGCGCTGGCGCACGAAGGTCTGGATGCGGGTGTCGTCGCGCAGAAAGTGCGTGTGCATGTCCATGATAAACTGGTCGCGCAGCGCCCCGGCCCGCTCCTCGGCCATGGCGGGTGTGGCCGCTTCCGCCCGTGGCGCATCGAAGATGGCGCCGAACGTGTCGTTCATGGCCACGAACGCCGCCGCCATGCCGGCCGCGGTCTGGAAAAACTCGCGCCGGGACAGACCCTGCTTGTCGCCGAGCGTGTCGCCCATGTCGAGGAGGCGCGCCTCCACCTCCTTCTGGCGCGCGCTCTGCGGCGGCGGCATGTATTCGTCGCTCGATATGATCTGTGTCGGGATTGGGGTAGTGTGCGGCAGCATCTCTGCCGGGACTAGCCGGTCGATCTCGTCCTTGGTCAGGAAACCCACGGCGTCCTCCGTGCCGGATTGGCTGTTCCAGGCTGGACCCTCTCTATCGGGCCGCGGCAGCATAGCCTGTGCGCACCTCGTCGGTCTATGCGCAGTGCAGAGATGGCCCTGTGCGTGGAACGCTGAAGGTCGTGCCCACGATGTGCTACACTTCGCGGACGAGGCGCCCAATCAGAATGCGCCGCTTGTCGAGGAGGAGACGCATGACGCCAGATCAACCGATACCGGACAAGGCTCGACTGCACCGGCGCCAGCTGATGCAGGCGGCCGGCGCCGCCGTCGTGGCGACGGCCGCCTCGGTGGCGGCGGGCCCCGCCGCGGCACAGGGCGCCGCCGTCGTCGCGGAGGAGCACTGGGCCAAGAAGGGCGCGGTGGACCTCTACATCTACCGCAAGCGCTACCATGCCGAGCGTGGCCCCAACGAGCTGGTCGTCCGCGAGCTGCCGCGTCCCGTGCTGTTCCTGGTGCACGGCTCCACCTTCTCCTCGCGCGGCAGCTACGACCTGCAGGTACCGGGGCACCCCGACTATTCGATGATGGACTACTTCGCTGGCCTCGGCTTCGACGTGTGGACCATGGACCACGAGGGC
>DATBKR010000449.1:0-5057 GCA_036555805.1 Hyphomicrobiaceae bacterium
AGGATCTCGCCGAGCCCGAACAGCCCCACGGCAACGGGCACGATGCCGAGCCCGTTGCCCAGCTCCGGGATGTCGAAGCTGTAGCGGAAGTGCCCGGTCATCACGTCGATGCCGACGCAACCGATGAGCAAGCCGGTCGCGGCCATCAGCAGGGTGCGGATGAGCGAGGTGGACGACATGTAGGCCAGGAATACGAGACCCAGCACCAGCAGGGCCGTGTACTCCGGCGGACCGAAGCGCAGCGCGAAATTGGCCAGCGGCGGCGCCACAAGCGTCAGCAGGACCACGCCCAGCGTGCCCGCCACGAACGAGCCGACGGCGGCGATGGCGAGCGCCGCGCCGGCGCGACCCTTGCGGGCCATGGCGTAGCCGTCGATGCAGGTCATCACCGAGGCGGACTCGCCGGGGATGCGCATCAGAATCGAGGTGGTGGAGCCGCCGTACTGCGAGCCGTAGTATATGCCCGCCAGCATCACGATGGCGTGGGTGACATCGAGGCCGTAGGTCGCCGGCAGCAGGATGGAGATGCCGGCCAGCGGGCCGATGCCCGGCAGCACGCCGACCAGGGTGCCCACCAGGCAGCCGAGGAAGGCGTAGAGCAGCACGCCGGGTTGAAAGGCCACCGAGAAGCCCAGGATCAGGTTGCCGAGGATCGCTTCCATCGCCGCTCAGAGCCCCAACAGGCCGCCCGGCAGTGGTGTGCGCAGCAACAAGCCGAAAACCACGTAGATCGCGACGGGCGCGGCGATGCTGAATCCCAACGCGGGCAGGAGCGGGCGCTGCTCCACCCAGAAGATGAGGGTGAACAGCAGGAGCGCCGTGGTGACCGCAAATCCCAGCGGCTCGAAGGCCACCGCGGCCGCCACCACGAGGACACCCACGCGGACAGCGTGTGGGAGGTCTGTCCAGCTCAGCTCAGCGAGGAGCGGGCTCGCCCGAGCGCGCACGACCAGCACGAGCCCGAAGGCCATCATCAGCGCGACCAGCAACGTCGGCAGCATGCCGGCGCCGGGCGAGGCCAGCGTGCCGAACGGCAAGTCGCCGCTCGCCGCCAGCACGAATGTGCCGGCGACGATGAAGGCGCCGCCGGCGATATGGTCCCGCTTCGGGGTCATGGTCATGACCGCTCCTCCAGGGCCAAGGGCTTGCGCATGAAATCGTGGCCAAGCTGGCGCAACAGCTCGCGCGCTGTCGACATGTCGGCCTGGCGAGATGCGCGGATGATCATGGATGCGGCGAGGCCTTCCGGAGGGTACTCGCCGCGCACGGGCAGCCGATGCTCACACCTTGCCGATCGCCCGGACCGCCTCCTCGACGCGCTTGGCATCCTCGTCCCAGAACTTGGCGAACTCGGGCTGGTCGAGGTAGGCCACGACGTCCCCTACGTTCTGGATGGCGTTGGCGAACTCCGGGGTGGCGACCGCTGTTCGCGTCTCCTCGCGCAGCCGCGCGATCGCATTGTCCGGCGTGCCCTTGGGGGCGAACAGCCCGACCCACAGCGAGAACTGTACGTCGTACCCGAGTTCCTTGAGGGTAGGAACGTCGGGGAGAGATGCCGCGCGCTTGGCCGAGAAGCAGGCGAGCGCGCGGGCCTTGCCGGACTTCAGATGCGGGCTGGCCGCGGCAATGGAGGAGACGAGGACCTGCGAGTTGTTGCCGAGCAGGGCGGTCAGCGCCGGCCCGCCGCCGTTGGTCGGCAGGTGGCGCATCTGGATGCCAGCCGATTTCATGAACAGGGCGGTCGGCAGATGCAGCGCGCCGTAGAGGCCGGAGGAGGAGAACAGAACCTCGTTCGGCCGCTTCTTGGCGTCCTCCACCAACTCCCCCAGCGACTTGTAGGACGTCTTGTCGTTGACGATCAGCGCCATCGGCCCTTCGGTGAAGCGGGCGATGGGAATGAAGTCGGCGCGCGTGAACTTTGGCTTGCGGCCGAACAGCTTGTCCAGCTCGGCAAAACCGGAGAGCGACACGATGTGGATGAGCAGGGTATAGCCGTCGGGCTTGGCGGATGCAGCGTACTGGGCCCCGACCTGTCCCGCCGCCCCGGCCTTGGTCTCGATCACCACCGGCTGCTTGAGTAACGGCTCCAGCACGGCCGCGAACGGGCGGCCGACTGTGTCAGCGGCGCCGCCGGGCGGAAACGGATTGACGAGCGTGACGGCGCGCGCAGGGTAGGTTTCCTGGGCGCCGGCAGGCAGTGTGCCGAGCGCGGCGACGGCCGTGGAGCCGACGACGAATTGACGCCTGTCCATCCTGGTCTCCTCCCAATTCGCGTCATCGGCGCGAGGCGCATGCTGGTGCGCCTCTTTTGACAGCCATCGTAGCGGCCTGCGTTCGGCCGGGTCAACCGGAGACGGCCACGGGAGACGGGCCAGACCCTGCGGGTCTGCCCTAGCCGATCCAGAGGCCGCGCCGCTTGTGCCACTGCTCGATCGATTCCTCGGGGTAGAGATCGAAGCTGAGATCGTCCGGCCCGATCACCGGCTCCACCCAGCTCGCCTTGTCGCGCAGCATGAGATGGGTGCGTGCCGGCGGGACGGGCAGCGGCGTGTCGATCGCCGAGGCGAACGGGTGCATGAGGTCAGGCCATTCCGGGTCGAACACCCAGAGCGCCGTGGCGCACTTGCGGCAGTAGTTGCGCTCCCCGGTGCTCGTCTCGCATTTTCCGGCCTCATCGGCGATCGCGGCGCGATAGATGCCGACGGCGCGCCGGCCCTTCACCGTGAGCGTGCGCGCGTCGCCCATGATGTTGATGGCGAAGCCTCCGCCGCCGGCCGTCTTGCGGCAGATGGTGCAGTAGCAGAGCTGATAGGGATAGGGCGTATGCGAGCTGACCGTGAACCCCACGGCCCCGCACCGGCACGAGCCTTCGAGCAGCAGCGGCATTTGAGTTGACCTGCGGGCGTTTCTTGCCACCATAGGTGCAAGCAGGGAATCCATCAAACGAGTCGCAGTGCGCCCCCTCAGGCTTCCGATTGCGCCAGCGCGAAGGGTTGGCTGAATGCGCCGGACTGTCCGCGCCGCAATTCTCCTGGTTTTGGTCTTGGCTGCCGGCGCGCCTGCCAGCGCCGAGGAATATCTCATCAAGACGCGCGACGGTGCCCGCAGCGCCATCGTGCTCCCGGCCGAGCGCCCCCGCGCGCCGACCGTCATCGTGCTGCACGGGGCCCTGATCTCGGCCGAGTTCACGCTGAGCTGGTACGGCTTCGTCGAGGAAGGCGTCCGCCACGGCTTCGCCACCGTATTCCCGCGCGGCATCGACCTGCTCTGGAACGACGGCCGCAATGCCGTCTGGAGCTCGACCGCCGATGACGTGGGCTTCCTGCGGCGCCTCGTGCGGGCGCTGGTCGCGCGTGGGGTCGCCGATCCGGCGCGCCTCTACCTCGCCGGCGTCTCCAACGGCGGGATGCTGGCGTTGCGCATGCTGTGCGAGGCGCCCGAGCTGTTCGCGGGAGCCGGCCTCATCGTCGCCAGCATGCCGACGGACGTGGGCGCCGGCTGCCGCCTCAGACAGCCGATGCCCGTCATCATGTTCAACGGCACCGCCGACCCGCTCATTCCCTACGGGGGCGGCGCGGTTGGCTTCACGGGTTGGCAGGGCACCGTGTGGCCCGTGGAGCGCACGGCGGTGTTCCTGGCCCACGGCAACGGATGCGGGTCGCCCACCAAGGCGGCTGTGGCCGGAAGCGCCGGGTCCGACGGGATCCGGATCGTCAGGCTCGATTGGGCGCAGTGCAGTTCGCAGCGCGGCGTCACGCTCTATCGCGTCGAGGGCGGCGGGCACCAAGTGTACGGCCATACCAACTTCTTCCCCATGTTCCTCGGCTCCGGCACGAGCCTCGTGTCGGCTCCGGAGGTCATCATGGCCGCGTTCGCCGGGAAGGGGCAGGCGCCGTCGTACTAATTGGCCGCCGCTTTGCAGAGCCAGCCGGCAGCGGTTCAGTGGAACAGCAGCAGCAGGACAGGCGGGCCGGCCAGGCAGCAGCTGTAGAGGCCGTACACGTCGGCGGCATAACGCAGTTTGACGAGCACCCGCGCCTCCCAAGCGGCGCTTGGCCGCGCCATCAGGTAGTCGATGCGGGAATGGTTGCACGGGCAGCCGCGCACGACGTTGTTGTAGCGGCGGCGGAAGTCCTGCACCACGGCGGGATCGTGGGTCTCGGCCAGGCGCAGCTCCTGCAGGAGGTCGTTCACCGCCAGGGCGCACGTGTGCATGTGGTGCGCCTTGATCTTGTAGTCGTTCATGGAGTCGATCAGCGCCAGCACCAGCGTGCAGATCGACGACATGATGGAGACGAGCGTGATCAGGCGGTTGGCGGGCTCGCTGAGGCTGGGCCCGTACACTGCCTGCCACACCGAGAGCCCCACGAAGTAGAGCGAGACGACCGACAGGGCCACCACGGAGACCAAGTGCTTGTGCTCCAGCCGCTCTGCGGCATTGAAGCGGGCCGCCTTGACGGTATGCATGGCGCGCACGAGTTGATCGGCCGGCGAGGCTGCCGCTCCGCCAGCGGCCGAGATGGGACGCCTCTGCGCCGCCTCGTCCAGCGCGAGAATGCGTGGAGCAGGGCGCGCGTGCGTATCGAGTTGTGCCATAGGGCGCTGCTCCCGTGTGCAAACGCTGCGCCCAATTAGCGCGAGTCGGGCGTGAGGCAGAAGGGAGAGGCAGGGGGCGTAAGCAGTAAGGAACGGCGCCGGAAAACGGAGGGGACCCGCTGCTGCCTAGGGCTCAGACCCGCAGGCCTTGTTCCGTCAGTGCAGCCGGTAGTCGTCGGTGACGAGCCTCAGCTCGGTAGGGGCGATCAGCTTCCGGTGCGCGACCGTAACCCGGTAGAGCTTGCCTTCCAGGTTGCGCGACCAGAACTGCAGGAACTCCTGCAGGCGCGGGAAGCACGGGTGGATGTCGTACTCCTGCCAGATGAAACCCTGCAGCAGCGAGGGGTAGTCAGGTAGGCGATAGAGGATCTCGGCCGTCGTCAGGCTGTAGCCCGCCAGTTGCGCGCGGAAGTCCCCATCGATTATTCTTGTCATGGCCAGTTGCCTCATTCCTCCGACGC
>DATBKR010000450.1:0-2014 GCA_036555805.1 Hyphomicrobiaceae bacterium
CCAGAATGGCCTTCTGGGCGTGCAGCCGGTTCTCCGCCTCGTCCCACACCGCCGACTGCGGGCCGTCGATCACCTCGGCGGCCACCTCGCTGCCGCGATAGGCGGGCAGGCAATGCAGGAATATGGCATCGGGCGCCGCCTCGCGCATCAACTCGGCGTCCACCGCGTAGGGGGCCAGCAGCTGCTTGCGGCGCCGTGCGTCGTCCTGCTGGCCCATCGACACCCACGTGTCGGTGACGACGCAATCCGCCCCCGCCACGGCCGCGGCCGCATCGTCGCTCAGCGCAATGTCGGCGCCCTCGTTGCGCGCCCAGTCGAGAATGGCGCGCTCCGGGTTGAGCTGCGGCGGGCACGCCAGCGTCAGCTTGAAGCCGAGCCGCGCGGCCGCCTGGATCCACGAAGCGGCAACGTTGTTGCCGTCGCCGCTCCAGGCCACCTTGCGCCCGCCGATGGATCCTAAGCGCTCCTCCACCGTCATGATGTCGGCCACGATCTGGCAGGGGTGGGTGCGGTCGGTGAGGCCGTTGATGACCGGCACCGTGGCGTGGGCGGCCAGTTCCCCCAGCGTCTCGTGCTTGTTGGCGCGGATCATGATGACGTCGACGTAGCGCGACAGCACCTTGGCCGTGTCGGAAATCGGCTCGCCGCGCCCAACCTGCAGGTCGGTGTGGTTGAGCGCGAGCGTCTGGCCGCCGAGCTGGCGCATGGCCACGTCGAACGACACGCGCGTGCGCGTGGACGGCTTCTCGAAGATCATCATCAGCACCGCATGGGCGATGCCTTCGGGCCTCAGCTCGTCCGGCACGCGCTTGCCCGCGGCCTTCATGGCGTGCCCCATATCGACGATGTGGCGCAGCGTGGCGGCGTCGATGCCGTCCAGGTCGAGAAAATGCCGGGGAGCCCGGGGAGCCATGGCCAACCTCACGGGGCCGATTATCAGGCCGGTTGGGGGAAACGGGCAAGCGCCCGTCCGAGCCGGGCCACCGCTTCGCTCAGCTCGCCCTCGCCGACGTTGAGCGGGGGCAGCAGGCGCACCACGTTGTCGCCGGCGCCGACGGTCAGGAGCTTCTCGTCGGCGGCCGCGTCGATGATCTCGCCCGAGGCCGGCTTGACCTTGAGGCCCGTCAGAAGGCCGCTGCCGCGCACCTCCTCGATGACGTGCGGATAGGCATCGTGGAGGCCCGCCAGCTGCTGCTTGAAGCGCAGCGCCATGGCCTGCACGTGCTCCAGGAATCCGGGCTCCAGGATCGCCTCGAGCACCACGCCGGCCACCGCCACGGCCAGCGGATTGCCACCGAACGTGGAGCCGTGCGTGCCCGCCACCATGCCCTTGGCGGCCTCCTTCGTGGCCAGCACCGCACCGATCGGGAAGCCGCCGCCGAGACCTTTGGCCACCGCCATCGCGTCGGGCGCGACGCCGGCCCACTCGTGGGCGAACAACTTGCCGGTGCGCCCCATGCCGGTCTGCACCTCGTCGAGGACGAGCAGGAGGCCATGCGCGTCGCACAGCTCGCGGAGCGCCTTGAGCCATCCGGCGGGTGCGACGCGGATGCCGCCCTCGCCCTGCACCGGCTCCACCATGATGGCTGCCGTCTCCGGCCCGATCGCCGCCGCCGTCTTTTCCAGGTCGCCGAACGGCACCTGGTCGAAGCCGTCGGCAGGTGTGCCGAAGCCCTCGAGGTGCTTGGCGTTGCCGGCGGCGGCGATGGTGGCGAGCGTGCGGCCGTGGAAGGCGCCGTTGAAGGTGACGGTGCGCCACCGCTCCGGGTTGCCGTTGGCGTGCTGATAGCGCCGGGCGAGCTTGATGGCGCCTTCGCAGGCCTCCGCGCCCGAGTTGCAGAAGAACACCTGCTCTGCAAAAGTCACCTGGCACAACCGCTCGGCCAGGCGCTCCTGCCCGGCCACCCGGTAGAGGTTGGAGCTGTGCCAGAGCTTGCCCGCCTGCTCGGTCAGGGCCGCGACCAGCCGCGGGTGGGCATGCCCCAGCGCGTTGACGGCGACGCCGCTGGCGAAA
>DATBKR010000451.1:0-2553 GCA_036555805.1 Hyphomicrobiaceae bacterium
CACGACCAGCGCCTGCATCGCTCGGACCGCTCGCCGTTCCGCCGCGGGTGGTAGCCGGGGTCTGGCCCGGTCACCCTTGCGCCCCTGCATAACGCTGCAGGGCGGCGATGCGTGCCGCGATCGGCGGATGCGTTGCGAGCACGCCCGACAGCCGCCCGGCCAACGGGTTCTCGATGAAGAACGCCTCCATGCGCGAGGGCACGTCGAAGCGGGCGTGGCCCTCGATCTTGCGCAGCGCCCGTACCAGGGCGTCGGGGTTCTTGGTCAGCTCCGCCGAGCCGGCGTCGGCCAGGAACTCGCGCGAGCGCGACAGCGCGAAGCGGATCAGCGTGGAGACGCCCCAGGTGATCAGAATCACGGCGATCGCGATGGCGATCGCCAGGATTGCGCCTCCGCCGCCGTCGCGGCTGCGCCCGCCGCCGCGACGATCCTCGCTGTCGTCGCCGCCGGTGGTCCAGCCGTCCGTACCATCGCCGGCAGGGGCGCGCTGGCGCCGCGGCGTGGGCGACCAGCCGTAGGGGAAGTCCCACATGCGGATGACGAGGTCGCCGAAGAACGCAAATACGCCGGCAAAGATGATTGCGATCACCATCAGCTGGGCGTCGCGGTTGCGGATGTGGGTGAGCTCGTGCGCCAGCACCGCCTCCAGTTCGTCGGGCGCCAGCGTATCGACAAGGCCCCGCGTCACCGCGATCACGTAATGCCCCTCGCGCAGGCCGGAGGCGTAGGCGTTGAGCGCCGGCGTCTCGACGATCTGCAGCGCCGGCATGGTCAGCCCACGCGATATGCACAGGTTCTCCAGCGCATTGTAGAGCCGCGGCGCCTCCGCTCTGGTGACGCCCCTTGCCCCGGTGGCCATGCGCACCAGCAGCTGGTGCGTGAAGTAGGCGACGACGAACCAGACCGCCGCCGCGATCATGGCGACCGGCCAGGACTGGCGGAACTGCCACCAGGCGCCGGCAACGATCTCGTCGAAGGTTCCGCCGTACAGCGCGCTCCAGATGAGCAGCAACGAGAACAGCAGCGCATGCAGGAGCGCCACGAAGCCCGCGAGCAGGATCGCCGAGCGCAGTCGGTTGGCCTGGATGTGGCTGTAGAGTCCGTAGGCCCGGAACATTGTTTGTCATTCCGGGCCTTGTGCCCGGAATCCATCTTTCCTCTTGCTGTGGAGCCAGCCGATGGCTGGATACCGGGAACAAGCCCCTGTATGACACCTAAAACTTCACCTGCGGCGGAGCCTGCACGGCCGCGCGCTCGCCTTCCTCCAGGTTGAAGAACTCCTGCGGGCCGAAGCCCATGGACTGGGCGAACGCCACCGCCGGGAAGCTTTCGCGCGTGGCATTGTACTCCGCTGCCGCGTTGTTGAAGAACCGCCGCGCCGCCGCGATCTTGTTCTCAAGGTCCGACAGCTCCGCCTGCAGCTGCTGGAAGTTCTGGTTGGCCTTGAGGTCGGGATAGGCCTCGGCCAGCGCGAACAGCTGGCGCAGCGCGCTCTGCAGGGCGCCCTCGGCCTGCGCCTGCGCCGCCGGCCCGCGCGCCGCGACGGCCGCGTTGCGCGCCTGCACGACGGCGTCGAGCGTGCCGCGCTCGTGGGCCGCGTAGCCCTTGACCGTCTCCACCAGGTTGGGAACGAGGTCGTGGCGCTGCTTGAGCTGCACGTCGACGTCGGAGAAGGACTGGCGGCAGCGCTGGCGCAGCGCGACCAGGCCGTTGTAGGTCGTCAGCAGCCACAGGCCGAGCAGCACGACGAGCGCCAGGATGATCCAGCCGGCAGTGCCCATGGGTAGCGGCCTCCTGTCGTCGCCGCCGGCGCTGCCTGCGACTCGGACGCGTATTATCGCCGAAGTTGTGGCGGAATTGCCGGCCCTTGCATCGCTTGGTTTACTGATCCACAAAAGCGGGCAACGAAGGCCCTATGGCCGGCTTTGGGGGGCGGGTGAGCATGCCGAGCGCGAGCTTCCTCTCGTACTGGTATCTGCAGCTGCCCAGCCTGCTGCTGGCGGTGTTCATCTACCTTCTGCTGGTCCGGCTGATTCTGCGACTTATGTTGTATCGTGCGGAACGAATTCACCGCTTCTACGATCTGTTGCTTGGCCGCCAGCCCTCGCCTTCTGTGTCCCCAGATGACTATCTGGTCATGCGGTTCCTGGCCGCGCTCACTGATCCAGTGGTACGGGTGGTTCAAGCCATCACACCGCGCATTGTGCCTTTTCCCTTGGCGATTGCCTTTGCCATTATGTGGCTCTTGACCCTGCGCATCCTGCTGCACCAGGTCTTCCTCGCGCGCAGGATGTTCGGCTGAGGCAGGATTGGAGCGCGGTGGGGGTTGCGATGGGCGATTTCGAGCAAGGCTCCCGAGGCCGCGGCTCCAGGCTTGTGGGACAGGGCGTGCCGCTGGTGGGCGTCGCGGCGGTCGCGGCCTTCAACGGCACGCTGTTCTCGCCGATCTTCGATTCCATCTTCTACTACCTCGACACCTTCGCGCGCGGCTCGCTGTTCTACAGCCCCCAGCTCTACCTGATCCTAACCTCGGTATTCATCTCTCTGATGACC
>DATBKR010000452.1:0-11623 GCA_036555805.1 Hyphomicrobiaceae bacterium
GCTGTTGAACGACATGTACATCAGCGCGATCGGGTCGCCGGTCTGACGGACCACGACCGGGTCCTGCGATTCGCGCGGCAGCTGGGCCTTGACCTGCTGGATCTTGGACAGCACGTCCGAGACCGCCCGGTCGGCATTGGCGTCGAGGCGCAGGTTGAGTTCGATCGTGCTGACGTTCTGGACCGACCTGGAGGTGAGGGTGTCGATGCCCTCGGCGCTCGCCACCGCCTGCAGCATCGGCGTCGTGATGAAGCCGCGGATCACGTCGGCGTTGGCGCCGGGATAGGCCGTGGTGATGGTGATCTTGGTGTTGGTGAGCTTGGGGAACTGCCGCACCTGCAGGCTGAATCCCGAAGCCAGCCCGACGAGCAGGATCAGCAGGCTCACCACGCTGGCGAGCACCGGCCGGCGAATGAAGATGTCGGTGAAGCGCATGTGACCCCCAGGCACCCGGCCGCTATTGCTTGGGCCGCTCTTCCGGCCGCACCAGCGGCTGGCCGTTGTCCACGCGGATGGCGGCGCCGGGGTTGAGCTTGAGCTGGCCGGTCGTCACGACCTCGTCGCCCGCCGCGACGCCCGAGGTGATCGCGACGCGGTCGTCGCGGGCCTGGCCGGTCTTGACGAAGCGCCGCTCGGCCACGAACTTGCGCGCGCCGTCCTCGGCCGCTGCAGCGGCCTGGCCGGCAGCGGCATCGGCCGGCCGGTCGAGCGCCTTCACGACGTACAGGCTGTCGCCGTAGAGGCTGTACGTCACGGCCGTGCGCGGCACCGTCACCACCGGCCGGGCATCGCCCACCAGCACGGTGATGTTGGCGAACATGCCCGGCAGCAGCTTGCGCTGCGGATTGGGCAGGCTGCCGCGCACCAACAGGGTGCGGGTGTCCTGCGCCACGCGCGCATCGAGCGACTCGATGGTACCCTCGAAGAGGCTGCTGGGATAGGCATCGACGGCGATCTCGATCTGCTGGCCCACGCGCAGCTTGCCGATGGCCTGTTCGGGCATCGGGAAGTCCGCCCGGATCGGGTCGAGCGCCTGCAGGGTGATGAGCGTCATGCCCGGCGAGACGTACTGGCCGCGCTCCACCTTGCGGATGCCGAGCCGGCCCGTAACGGGTGCCTTGATGGTTTTCTGCGCGATTACGGCCTCGATCTTGGCGACGGCGGCCTGGGCCGTGTCGCGCTTGGAGCGCGCGGTGTCCAGATTGGCCTCCGAGGTGACGCGCTTCTCGATCAAGTCGACCTGGCGCTTGAAGGCCACCTCGGCCTCGGCCAGCACCGCCTTGGCGCTGGCGAGGTCTGCCTCCTCAACCGCCACGTCGAGCTGGACAAGGGGGGCACCCTGCTCAATGTCGCTGCCGCTGGCGGCATAGACCTCCGTGACGATGCCGGCGACCTGGGAGGTCACGTCGACGCCATGCGAGGAGATGAGCGTGCCGATGGAGCTGAGTTGCTCGATCCACCGCTCCGTCTTGGCGGTCTCCGACGTGACGGTGGCCGGCGGCCGCACCTGCGAGGAAATAGCGGTCTTTATGAAGTAGGGCTTGACGCCGAAGTTCCATCCGGCGAGCGCGCCGACGAACGAGGCGGCCAGGATGCCGGTGATGACGAAGCGCAATTTCATGACGGGGGCTGGTGGCAAGCGGTGAAGTTGGTGGCACTAACTTGGGAGCGGCGACGGATTAGACAAGCGGCGGAAGCCGCCTTCGGCGATTCGGAGCAGTCGGTGTGATGTCCTTGCACGCATCTCGGGCATCGGCCATGCGGCTTTAGCACCCGTTCGTAAGGACGCGCGTGTCCTCACGTCGGAAAGTGTCAGGAACATGGCGAGATCGAGCGCAATGTGTCAGGAGCATTTCCGCGGGCTCCGACTTGCGCGAAACATGTCGAAACATCGGGTGAGCGACGTGAGGACCGACGGCCGCCTCACAGGCCGAGGTCGGGCTGGGGCTGCGCGTGCGCCAGGATCGAGGCGTCGTCGTGATCCGGCTTGTTCACCAGCAGGGACACCGGCCACAGGGCTATGAGGTCGGACGGGAAGGGCTCCAGCAGGTCGCGCGGATCGGGCTCCACGGCCGACAGCCACCGGTCATAGGCCTCGGGCGGCAGGATCACCGGCATGCGGTCGTGCAGGGCCTCGATCGTTGCGTTGGCGGCGGTCGTGACGATGCAGAACGTGCGTACGATCTCGCCAGTGCCGGGGTGCACCCAGCTTTCCCAGATGCCGGCGAGGGCGAACGGCGCGGCCGTCTTCAGGGCGATGGCG
The DNA here is from genome assembly GCA_036555805.1 of Hyphomicrobiaceae bacterium. Classification (GTDB taxonomy): domain Bacteria; phylum Pseudomonadota; class Alphaproteobacteria; order Rhizobiales; family Hyphomicrobiaceae; genus AWTP1-13. The sequence goes on from DATBKR010000452.1 coordinate 2,264, forward strand.
TAAGGCTGCCTGGGCCCGCGGCTCCCGCGGCCCTTGACGCTTGCCCACTCGAAGAAGTTGTCCACCGGCACCAGGCAGCGGCGCTTGGCGTAGGCCGAGCGGAACATGGGTGCGGTCGCTACCCGCTCGGCGGTGGCGTTGATGGGCTTGTGCCGCGGTGCCGGCTCCTTGGTCCAGTAGGGGATCAGGCCCCACCACAGCCGGTCAAGGTGGCGCGCGCCGGTCTTGAGGTGCTGGCGGATCACCCAGTGCTCCTGGCCGGGGGCGCCGTTGTAGCGCGGCGCCGGGGGCTCAGTGAGGGGCTCGATCAGCGTCGCCACATCGAGGCTGAGGATTCGGGGATCGCTCTTTTGCGTGATGCGGCCGCACATGCCGCAACATGTAGCCCTCCGCCGCCGCGCTTCCAAGGCGCCGGAGCGGAGCGATACAGCCGCGGCATACGTTATAACCAGGAGGCGGCCCTCGACCATGCCAAGAATGTTGGACCGCTCTTCTCCATAGTCCTCTCTGTCGTCGATTTCGTCGAGAGCGAACGGGTCATCGAAAACGCGAGTCGCCGCTTCGAAGGTGACCTTGTGCCACTTAAGATTGCGGCGCGCCTTGGCCGGGTCCCAATCAACGCTCGGCATACGCCCATATTACATGCAGTACCCACGAACAGGCAACAAGCGGCCGTTTGACGCGCTGGGCACGTTGAGTAGGGCCTCAGGCCACGTTGACGCTCTGACGCGCAGTCCTTAGCGTCGCGAATATGGCGAGCCGCCGCCAACGTCAGCGCGTGATGGGCTGGCTGGGCATCGTTGCCGTGCTGGGCAACGTCCTGGCCAGTGTCCTGTCCATGGCGCCGGCCAAGGCGGTGACTGCGGTCGACGATATCCTCGGTCCGCTGGTCCTCTGTACGGAGCATGGTCCCCGGGCCGTGCCGGGGAGCGACGTGTCGGGGGGCGGCGAGGACAATCGTGACGGCAACAACGGCCATTGCTCGGCCTGCACGCTTTTGGCGGCGGGGTTGGCTCTCGCACTCGCCGTTCTCGTTGCCCCCATCGCATTCCCAGAGCGCATCTTCCGGCCATTCCCGTTCCGTGCGCGGACGCTGGCGGACCACTTGAGCCTCGGCGGCATCCGCAGCCGCGCCCCGCCTCTACCGGCCTGAGAATCCGATCGAACGACCGTCATCGCCCGCGGCCGAGCCGCTCGGGCGCCGCTAGACCCTGTTCCGGTAGAGTCCTCGTCATGATTCGCACCATCGCCCTCGGCGCGGGCGCCACAGCGCTGCTCCTTGCCACGCCTGCCTTTGCCCACCACCCCTCCGGCGCCGGCTCGACCGGCGAGGCGGGGCCCATCGTCACGGTTCCGGCCACTACGCTGGAACAGGGCCAGAGTTCGGCCGCCGTGGTCTTCGAATATCTCAAGTTCGACTCGTTGAGCGACACCCAGCTTGCGGTGCCCGGGCACCCGCACAGCCTCGACGCCATCCTGGCGCCGTCGCTCCTCTACTCCTATGGCGTCACCGACGATCTGACCCTCACCCTGCGGCTGCCGTTCGTGCGGCGCACTGACATCCGCGAGGGGCATGTGCACGGCGGCGTGCCCGAGGTCGACCAGCTGGGCGATTCGGCCGGGTTTGGTGACTTGAGCCTGTTCGGCCAGTACCGGTTCTTCAGGGACCGGGCGATGCAGACCGAGGTCGCGTTGCTGGCCGGCCTCAAGCTGCCGACCGGCGACACCGGTGCGAACACCGCCGACGGCAGCGAGCGCTTCGAGACCGAGTTCCAGCCGGGCTCAGGCGCCTGGGAGGGCAGTTTCGGCCTCGCCGCCACGAGGCGCTTCGGCGCCTGGTCGCTCGATGCCAACGTGCTCTACACGGTCGCGGGCGAGGGGGCGCAGCAGACCGACCTCGGCAACCGCTTCCAGTACAACGCGGCGCTCTCCTACCGCCTGACCGGCTCTCTCTCTGGGCTGTGGGGACCCATGCGGGCCGGGCCGCTGCCTGAGCCCATGTACCACGGCGGCCCCAAGGCCCATGCGCATGACCACGACCATGATCATGCGGCCGAGGAGCCGCATGCGGCTCCCAAGGGGCCGGCACTCGACCTGGTGCTGGAGCTGAACGGCGAGTGGCACGCGCGCGAGGTGATCGCGGGCGTCACGGACCCCAACTCGGGCGGCAACGTCGTGTTCCTGTCGCCCGGGCTGCGCCTCTCCTATGACAAGTGGTCGGGGTTCGTGTCGGTGGGCGTGCCGGTCGTCAACGAGCTCAACGGAATACAGGCCGAGCCGGACTGGCGCGTGCTGACCGGCGTTGCCGTCAGCTTCTAGGCTCCGTTCATGCGCGGGCGCCGGGCCTGCGCCCGCGGCGCGGGCCGGTGCAACCGCCAACGCGAAGGTTTCACGATGCGCAGATGCTTGCCCATCCTGCTGTCCGCAGCCGTCCTGGCGGCGCCGGCAGCGGCCCACAGCCACAAGAAGAACGGGCTGGAGATCGTCCATCCCTGGACCCAGGCGTCGGCGAAGGATGCCACCTCCGCCCGCGTCTTCATGACCGTCAGGGACGCTGGCGGCGGCAGCGACCGGCTCGTTTCCGCCTCGACGCCCAGCGCGGAGAAGGTGGAACTGAACGAGGCCGGTAGAGGCCGCGCCGCCTTCGTCGTCCGCACCGGGGAGGAGCTGTCGCTCCACGGCGACGGACCATGCCTCGTGCTGGTCGGCCTGAAGCGCCAGCTCGCCGCCTACGACGACTTCAAGATGACCCTGGTGTTCGAGAAGGCCGGCCGCATTGCCATCGACGTGATGGTCGAGGAGTAGGTGTCATGCAGGCGCTGATCGCCCAAGCGCGCAAGCTCTTATGCAGGAGAGCCGTTCGGCGCCGAGCTGAAGGGGACGCCTACTTCGAGAAAACGCCACCAGATCAATTTCTTGCAAATGCGCAGGCGACAGATGAAAAGTGCGAGTATGCTAACCATTGAAACTACCTATAGATTAACCGGACAGTAGTGGTCTGACACCGAGGCGCCCGTGACCATTCCGAGCAAGATCTACCGGGAGGAGCACGAGCTCTTCCGCAGGACCGTCGCCGCCTTCATCGAGGCCGAGATTGCGCCCCATTACGAGCGCTGGGAGAAGGAGGGCCAGGCGAGCCGCGAGGTGTGGCGCAAGGCCGGCGAGGCGGGTCTGCTGCTCACCGACGTCCCGCAGGAGTACGGGGGCGCCGGCGCCGACTTCCTGTTCAGCGCGGTGATGATCGAGGAGATGGCCAAGCGCGTCTACGCCGCGCCCGGCTTCCGCCTGCACTCCGACATCGTCGCTCCGTATATCCTGAACTACGGCAGCGAGGAGCAGAAGCGCACCTGGCTTCCCAGGATGGCCAGGGGCGAGACCATCACCGCCATCGCCATGACGGAACCCGGCACGGGCAGCGACCTGCAGGCGATCCGCACGACCGCCCTGCGCCGGGGCAACGAGCTGGTGCTCAACGGGCAGAAGACCTTCATCACCAACGGCGGGCTCGCCGACCTCGTCATCGTGGCGGCCAAGACCGACACGTCCGCCGGGGCCAGGGGCGTGACGCTGGTGCTGGTCGAGACCGACCGGCCCGGGTTCAGGCGCGGGCGCAACCTCAAGAAGATCGGCCAGAACGCCCAGGACACCGCGGAATTGTTCTTCGAGGATGTGCGCGTGCCCCCTTCCAACGTCCTCGGCGAGGAGGGCCGCGGCTTCGCCTGTCTCATGAACCAGCTGCCGCGCGAGCGCCTCCTGGTGGGCATCGGCGCCGTCGCCGTCATGGAGGCGGCGCTAGGCTGGACGGTAGACTATACGCGCGAGCGCAAGGCGTTCGGCAAGGCCATCGCCGAGTTCCAGAACACGCGCTTCAAGCTGGCCGAGGTGAAGACCGAGGTGACGGTGGCGCGCGTGTTCCTCGACCGCTGCCTGGAGCTGTTCCTGGAAGGCAAGCTCGACGCCACCGCCGCGGCCATGAGCAAGTGGTGGCTCAGCGAGCTCGACAACAAGGTGCTCGATACCTGCCTGCAGCTGTTCGGCGGCTACGGCTACATGCTGGAGTACCCCATCGCCCGCGCCTTCGCCGACGCCCGCGTGCACCGAATCTACGCCGGCACCACCGAGATCATGAAAGAGCTGGTGGCCCGGTCGCTGTGAGGTGTCAGACCCTGCGCCTGCGGGTCTGGCATCCGGGACCTCGGCGAGGTTCGACTCGCGTCACAAGGTCCCGGATAGCCTCGCCCCTGCGGGGCTCGGCTTCCGGGATGATGGGTGAAAGCTTTGGCTTGCTGGCGTAAGGCCACGGCCTGCAGCCGCGGCCTCAGCTTCCGGGATGACGGGTGTGACGGGCCCGTTTTGCTGCACGGCCGCACGACTGCGACAATTTTTACACTTCCTGCTTGCCAAACGCGCATTTTCCGCCTAATCTCAGCCCCGCTCATGATCATCTCAACTCTGAGAGTGGGCCCTTGGGGTCCGCTCTTTTTGTTTTGGGCTGGCCCATTGAGCGCGGCGGGCTCATTTCCCATTTAGGCTCAGAGGGCGATAGAGACGTGGGTGGCGCGGTATCCGAGGCGCGCTTCATCGGCGAGACGGGAGTTGCAGCCGAGATTGCGGCTTTGGTTGAGCCGTCCCTCAACGACATGGGGTTCCGCGTGGTCCGCGTCACCATCTCGGGGCGCAACGGGACGACGGTTCAGATCATGGCCGAGCGCCCCGACGGCACCATGACGGTGGAGGACTGCGCGGACATCTCGCGGCAGCTCTCGCCGCTGCTCGACGCCCACGACCCGATCGCCGGCCAGTACACGCTGGAGATTTCCTCGCCGGGAATCGACAGGCCCCTGGCCAGACCCTCGGATTTCGTGGCATGGGCGGGCCACGAGGCCCGCGTCGAGACCAGGGAGCTCGTGGGCGGCCGGCGCCGGTTCCGCGGCGTGCTGAGAGGGCTTGCCGGGAACGACGTGCAGCTGGAGGTGCCGCCCGACCAGGGCGGACCGCAGCTTGCGCTGCCGATCGGCCTGATATCGGAAGCCCGGCTCGTCCTCACCGACGAGCTTATTCGCGACACGCTCAGGCGGGTCAAGAAGGCGGCGGCCGGCAATGCGACGGCCGCCGACGCGCCCGAGTAAGGACATGTAGGTTGGGGTCGACCCCGGCGAAAGCCGGGGAAACCCGACGGACCGATGTTGGGTCTGCCGCCGGCTTCGCGGGCGTTGACCCAACCTACGAAGGAACCAGGAGGATGCCGTAGCAATGGCGCAAGTAGGCGTGAGCGCAAACAAGCTCGAACTGCTGCAGATCGCGGACGCCGTGGCGCGCGAGAAGTCGATCGACCGCAACATCGTGATCGAGGCGATGGAGGACGCCATCACCAAGGCGGCCAAGTCGCGCTACGGCGCGGAGAACGACATCCGCTGCGAGATCAACGCCAAGACGGGCGAGACCAAGCTCACGCGCGTGCTCACCGTCGTGGAGAACGTGGAGAACGACTCCACGCAGCTCACGCTCGCCGAGGCCAGGCGCCGCAAGCGCGACGCCGAAATCGGCGAGACGATCGTCGAGGCTCTGCCCCCGCTCGATTTCGGCCGCGTGGCGGCGCAGAACGCCAAGCAGGTGATCGTGCAGAAGGTGCGCGAGGCCGAGCGCGAGCGCCACCACAACGAATACAAGGACCGCGTGGGCGAGATCGTCAATGGCACGGTCAAGCGCGTGGAATACGGCAACGTCATCGTCGACCTGGGCCGCGCCGAGGGCATCATCCGCCGCGACGAGATGATCCCGCGCGAGAACGTGCGCATCGGCGACCGCATCCGTGCCTACATCTACGACGTGCGGCGCGAGCAGCGCGGGCCCCAGATCTTCCTCTCCCGCGCCCGGCCCGAGTTCATGTCGCTGCTGTTCCGCCAGGAGGTGCCGGAAATCTACGACGGCATCGTCCAGATCAAGTCGGTGGCCCGCGACCCCGGATCGCGCGCCAAGATCGCCGTCATCTCCAAGGATTCCTCCATCGACCCGGTGGGCGCCTGCGTCGGCATGCGCGGCGCGCGCGTGCAGGCCGTGGTGGGCGAGCTGCAGGGCGAGAAGGTCGACATCATCCAGTGGAACCAGGATGCGGCCACCTTCATCGTCAACGCCTTGGCTCCGGCCGAGGTGACCAAGGTGGTGCTGGACGAGGATTCCAACCGCATCGAGGTGGTGGTGCCCGAGAGCCAGCTCTCCCTCGCCATCGGCCGGCGCGGCCAGAACGTGCGGCTGGCCTCCCAGCTCACCGGCTGGGACATCGACATCCTCACCGAGCAAGAGGAGTCGGAGCGGCGTCAGAAGGAGTTCACCGAACGCTCGCAGCTGTTCATGGAGGCGCTGGACGTGGACGAGGTGATCGCTCAGCTGCTGGCCACCGAGGGCTTCGAGACCGTGCAGGAGGTGGCGTTCGTCGATACCAGCGAAATCGCCCACATCGAGGGCTTCGACGAGGACACCGCCAACGAGATCCAGACCCGCGCCCGCGAGTACCTTGAGAAGCAGGAGGCCGAGCGCGACGCACGCCGCAGGGAGCTGGGCGTGTCCGACGACCTCGCCAAGGTGCCCGGCGTGAATACCGCCATGCTGGTGGCGTTTGGCGAAAACGACATCAAGTCGGTGGAGGACCTGGCCGGCGCCGTGCCCGACGACCTGGTCGGCTGGACCGAGCGCCCCAAGGAGCGCGATGCCGAGCCGATCCGGCATAAGGGCCTCCTCGACGGCTTCGAGGTGGGCCGCAAGGAGGCCGAGGACCTGATCATGGCGGCCCGCATCGCCGCCGGCTGGGTGACCGAGGAGGAGCTGGAGAAGGCGCGTGCCGAGCAGGCGGCCGCCGCCGCGGCGGCCGAGGCGGCGAAAGCCGCCCAGGAAGCCCCGGTTGCCGCCAAGGCGTAGCGGGCGGGGCCAGCGGCAATGGGTGCGAAGGCGGCGGCGGTTGAGGAAACTGGGGGGCGCGACAGGGCCGCGCCGGTCCGCCTCTGCGCCGTAACGCGCGCCCAGCGCCCCGTGGAACAACTCGTCCGGTTCGTCGCGGACCCCGACGGCACCATCGTGCCCGACCTGGCGCGCCGGCTCCCCGGGCGCGGCGTCTGGGTCGAGGCGCGGCGCGAGGTTCTGGCGACGGCCGTGCGCCGCAAGGTGTTCGCGCGCAGCCTGCAGCGCCAGGTTGCCGTGCCGGAGGACCTGCCCGACAGGGTGGAGCGGCTCATGGCCCGCCGCCTGGCCGAAGCGGTCAGCCTCGCCAACAAGGCCGGGTTGCTGGTGACAGGCTTCGCCAGGGTCGAGGAGCTGATCGCTCAAGGGCGGGCAGCGCTCCTGATTCACGCGGCCGACGCCGCGCCGGACGGGGTTGAGAAGCTCTCCCGCAAGTTCAGGGCCCAAGCGGCCGCGGCAGGGGGCGCCGAGCGGGCAAGGCAGGCCACCGTCACGGAATTGACTGGCCAGCAATTGGATTTGGCCATGGGCCGGTCAAATGTGGTACATGCTGCGGCGACCGGGGGCGGCGCCGCTTGGAGGATACTGGTGGAGGCGGGCCGGCTCCGGGGGTTCCGGTCGCAAGAGCCCCGAGATCAAGCCGATTCCTAACGCGGGACGTGTATGAGCGAGACGAAGGAAACCAACGATAAGACACTCAGCGTGGCTCCGCGCAAGCCCCTGAGTCTGAAGCGCACGGTGGAGTCCGGCCACGTCCGGCAGAGCTTCAGCCATGGCCGCTCCAAATCGGTCGTGGTCGAGAAGAAGAAGAAGCGCACCATCTCCGCTCCGGGCGAAGGCGAGGCGCATGGGGAAGAGCGCTTCGACCAGCGCGGCGGCCTGTCGTCAGGCGAGCTGGACGCGCGGCGCCGCGCCCTGGAGATCGCCAGGGAGCGCGAGGAGACCGAGGCCCGCGAGGCCGCCGAACGCACCGAACGCGAAGCCCAGCGTGCGCGCGAAGAAGCCGTGGCGGGGCCGCAACTGCCGCCGCCCGAGGTGAAGGCAGAGACACCGCCGGTCGAGGCGCAGGACGGCACTGCGCCGGCATCCGCCACCGAGGCGCCGGCCGAGCCCGCCTCGCCGTCAGCCCCCGCCAGGTCCGAGCTGCCCAGAGGCGGACCGATCGTCGTCCTTCCGTCGGCCGACAAGCCGAGGACCGACATGCGGCGCACCGAGACCGTCGCCAAGCGCAAGCTCGACATCGAGCCGGCCGAGGCGGAGGAGGAGGCACGCGGCAAGAAGAAGGGTGCCAAGGTCGCCAAGGCTCCGACCCGCGGTCCCGGCGAGGAGCGGCGCGAGCGCGGCAAGCTGACCATCAACAACGCCTTCGACGAGGCGCAGCGCCAGCGCTCGCTCGCCTCGCTGCGGCGCCGGCGCGAGCGCGAGAAGCTGCGCCAGGCCGGCATCCAGCAGCCGCGCGACAAGGTCATGCGCGAGGTGATCATCCCCGAGGTGATTACCATCCAGGAGCTCGCCAACCGCATGACGGAGCGGGCCGTGGACGTGATCCGGCTTCTGATGAGCCAGGGCGCCATGCACAAGATCACCGACGCGATCGACGCGGACACCGCCGAACTGATCGTGCGCGAGTTCGGGCACACGCCCAAGCGCGTGGCCGAGGCCGATGTCGAGGAGGGCTTCACCGGCACCGCCGATACCGAGGAGTCGCTGCTGCCGCGCGCGCCCGTGGTCACCATCATGGGCCACGTCGACCACGGCAAGACCTCGCTGCTCGATGCGATCCGCTCGACCAACGTGGCAGAGGGCGAGGCGGGCGGCATCACCCAGCACATCGGCGCCTACCAGGTCACTGCCCCCAGCGGCCAGCTGATCACCTTCATCGACACGCCCGGCCACGAGGCGTTCACCGCCATGCGTGCGCGCGGCGCCAAGGTCACCGACATCGTGGTGCTGGTGGTGGCTGCCGACGACGGCGTGATGCCGCAGACGATCGAGGCCATCAATCACGCCAAGGCCGCCGAGGTGCCGCTGATCGTCGCCATCAACAAGATGGACAAGCCCGGCGCCGACCCGCAGCGCGTGCGCACGGATCTCCTCCAGCACGAAGTGATCGTGGAGAGCATGTCGGGCGAGACGCTCGAAGTCGAGGTGTCGGCGCTCAAGCGCACAGGCATCGAGAAGCTGCTGGAGTCCATCCTGCTGCAGGCCGAGCTACTCGACCTCAAGGCCAACCCCAACCGTTCGGCCGAAGGCGTCATCATCGAGGCCAAGCTGGAGCGCGGGCGCGGCCCTGTGGGCACCGTGCTGGTGCAGCGCGGCAGCCTCCACATCGGCGACATCATCGTCGCCGGTACGGCCTGGGGCCGCGTGCGCGCGCTCATCGACGACCGCGGCGAACCCGTCGGC
>DATBKR010000453.1:0-14441 GCA_036555805.1 Hyphomicrobiaceae bacterium
GCCGCATCCGCACCCCGAGAACCGGCGCTCGGCTGGTCTGGCCGCCGACCGGGCGAGGCATCGGACTGCAGCCCTCGGCTCCTGCGCTGAGACGCGGCCCTGCAGGCGAACCGCCATCCCATCTCCGAGGCGCCGGCAGCAAGGCACAGCTCTCGGCAAAAGTCACCATCCGCCTACATACATAATGAACCGGGATTAGCTATCCCCACCCCTGCAGGTGTCAGACCCAGAGGATCCGACACCACAGCCCGAGCGCCGCTTGCGCCAGACGTCATACCCGGAAGGTCTGATATCGGATCGGACCGCCGCATGCCATTGCCTGACGCGCGCGTCCAGCTGCGGTCCGTCGCTCCGTCGCATGCGGCTTGACTTTCTTGCCAATATTGGCTTCATATACATGGAATTCGCATACATGAAGCCATCTGCCGGCACGGCTTCGGCCGGCGGCACAGAGAGGGCCGGATACTCGACGAAGCGGCATCGCCGGTGCCGGTCGGGTTCACGCCCACCTGGGGGAGGAGAGACCTTGGCCGGGAATCTCGAAGAGGTGCTGCAGGGTGCCGGGAACATCGTGCACTACCTGCGCAACATGCAGACGGGGCCCAATGCGTATCCGGGCGTGCCGCCCGAGTACACCAACTGGCGCGACGAGCAGCAGTCCTGGCAGAAGACGTGTGTGCTCTACAACCAGTCCTACCACATGGCCGAGCTGGCCTTGGAGGGACCCGACGCGCTGAAGCTCCTCACCAGGCTAGGCGTCAACACGTTCAGAAGCTTCAAGGTCGATACCGCCAAGCAGTTCGTGCCCTGCACCCCCGACGGCCACGTCATCGGCGACGTGATCCTGTTCCACATGGCCGAGAACAGCTTCAACATGGTCGGTCGCATCCCGGTGCTCAACTGGGTGACCTATCACGCCGAGACCGGCGGCTACAACGTGAAGACCGCGCTCGACGAGCGCTCCGCTGCCAGGACCGACCCCTTCAACCGCAAGAACTACCGCTTCCAGATCCAGGGCCCCAACGCCGTCAAGGTGATGGAGAAGGTTACCGGCAAGCCGGCGCCCGAGCTGAAGTTCTTCCACATGACGAACGTCGGTATCGCCGGCAGGAGCGTGAAGGCGCTGCGCCACGGCATGGCGGGCCAGGCGGGCTACGAGCTGTTCGGCCCCTACTCCGACTACGACGCGATCCACTCCGCCCTGGTGAAAGCTGGCGAGGAGCACGGCATGAAGCTGTGCGGCGGGCGCGCCTACTCGTCGAACACGTTGGAATCGGGCTGGATACCCTCGCCGCTGCCGGCCATCTACACAGGTGAGGCGTTGAAGGTCTATCGCCAGTGGCTGGGCGCCGACAGCTACGAGGCCAAGGCCTCCATCGGCGGCAGCTTCGCCTCAGACCGAATCGAGGACTACTACCTGACGCCGTGGGACCTTGGCTACGGCTTCATGGTCAAGTTCGATCACGATTTCATCGGCCGCGAGGCGCTGGAGAAGATCGCCAAAGGCCCGCACCGCAAGAAGGTGACGCTGGCGCTCGACACCGAGGACGTGCTGGGGGCGATCGGTTCGCAGCTGCAACACGGCGACCGCGCCAAGTTCATGGAGTTCCCGTCCGCGGTCTACTCCATGCACCCCTATGACCTGGTGAAAGCCAACGGCAAGCCGGTCGGCGTCTCCACCTGGGTCGGCTACAGCTCCAATGAACGGCGCATGCTGACGCTGGCCATCCTCGACGCCGAGTGGGCCGACCCCGGCAAGCGCGTCACCTTCGTGTGGGGCGAGGAGGGAGGCGGCACTGCCAAGCCCGGCGTGGAACGCCACCGGCAGGTCGAGCTCGATGCCACGGTCAGCCCGGCGCCGTATGTCGAGGTGGCGCGCAAGCAGTATGCGGGCGGCGGCGGATGGCGCGCCGCGTGAGCCGGTTGAGCCACCGGGCCCGGCTCACGGCCGCGCTCCGTCCCGCGCGCGGTCGGCCGGAGCCCGGCGCGCCTTCCCTCGCACCGTCAGACCGCACCCAGGCTGCACCCCGGCAGCGCCCCGCGGCCGCGCGCGTCCGGCTTTCGCGCGCAAGCACCGAGATTTGGAGTTGACGATGCCTTCCGCAGGCCGGCGCAGCGAGGCCGGGCACGTCGGCGCCGCCGGTCAGGCCGCCCCCGAGCGGCTGGCCGCGCTGATCGGCACCTACTCGATCGAGATGACCGCCAAGGACGGCAACGCCCTGCGCGAGGCCAAGGACCTCATCCCGCAGGGCGCGTCGGTGTCCATCACATTCCTGGCCGGCGAGGCCGCAGCGGCGCGCGTGGCGGCGGCGAAGCAGGCGCGCAGCTACGGGTTCCACCCCAAGCCGCACATCTCGGCGCGGCGTCTGGCCTCGGCGCAGGAGCTGGAGGCGTTCCTGGCCGAACTCGCCGCCGAGGCGCGGATCGACCGGGCCTTCGTGGTGGCCGGCGATGTGGGCACACCCGCCGGACCCTATTTCGACGCGCTCGCCGTCATCAGGAGCGGGCTTCTCGGCAAGTATGGGGTGCGCCACGTCGGCATCTCGGGATATCCGGAGGGCCATCCGGACTTCTCGCACGAGAAGCTCTGGCAGGCGCTGCGCGACAAGCGCCAGGCCCTCACCGACCTCGGCCACAGCTATGACATCGTCACCCAGTTCGCCTTCGACGCCAAGCCGGTGCTCGATTGGCTGGCGAAGCTGCGCGACTCCGGCATCGCGGCACCGGTGCGAGTGGGCGTTCCGGGACCGGCGAGCGTCAGGACGTTGCTGCGCTTCGCCGCCCGGTGCGGCGTGGGCGCGTCCGCGTCGGTCATGGCCAAGTACGGCGTGTCCATCACCCAGCTCGTGACCACCGCGGGTCCGGACGCGCTGATCGCCGAGCTGGCCGGTGGCATCGATCCGGGCAGGCACGGCCAGGTCTTCCTGCACTTCTATCCGTTCGGCGGCGTGGCGAAGACGGCGCAATGGATCCGCGACTTCTCGGCTGGCCTCCGGGACATCGAGTCCGGCGCCAAGCCGGGTGGCATCGGACGCACAATACGAGGCTGGTTCAGCAATGGTTCCGGGCTCCGTTAAATCCGCCGCGCGCACGATCGACATCGTGGAGAGGATTGCTCGCCATGGGCCAGCCACGGCGCGCGAGCTCGCCCGCGCCACGCGCATCCCCGAGAGCAGTCTCTCCTACCTGCTGGCGACGCTGGTGGAGCGCGACTGGCTGAGCAGCCTCGGCGACCGCACATACGCCCTGGGCTCCGCGCTCTCGCGGCTCGCCGCGGGGGCCGCGCCCTCGCCCGCCGAGCGCCGGCGGGCGCAGCTGCGGCTGGTCGCCCGCACTACCGGCGAGACCTGCTCGCTGTTCGTGCGGCGCGGGGTCGAGATCGAGGCGACCGAGGTCGAGCTGTCGAGCCAGCTGCTGCGCTTCACGCCGGAGAAGGGCATGCGCGTGCCGCTGCATGCGTTCGCGGCCGGTAAGGCGCTGCTTGCCAAGATGTCGGCGGCGGACCTCGCGGCCTACTTCGCCGCCGACACCCGCACGCGCTTCACCGCGACCACGCTGGTCGATGAGGCTGCGCTGCGGCGCGACATCGTCGAGACGCAGACGCGCGGCTACGCCATCTCGCGCGAGGAGCACACCGCCGGCATCGTCGGCATGGGCGTTGCCGCCGACGACCGGCACAGCCTGAGCGTTGCCGTCCCCACCGCGCGCTTCGATGCCGCCTTCCAGAAGCTGGCGGCGAAGGTGCTGCTCGAAGCCGCGAAGGCGCTGGGGGATTAGCAGGGGTCAGACCCCTCGCTTCCACGCTGTGGTAGAAATCGCGAAGCTCAGAGGCGAGGGATCTGACCCCTCTTGACGGAGGCGCGCGTGGAACGTCCGGACATTCTCAGGCGCGAGATCGGGGCGCTGGTCTTCGACCAGTACGGCACGATCGTCGACATGCAGCGAGGTCTCACCGAGGCGGTGACGCCGTTCCTCAAGGCCAAGGGCTGGGAGGGCGACCCCGGCAGCTTCGTGACGTGGTGGCGGCGCACGCACTTCGAGAACTCCATGATCGACGCGCTGATCGATCGCGGGCATACCCCCTATCGCCAGATCGGCCATCGCGCGGTCTCGTACGTGATGGACCGCTGCAGGATCGCCTACACCCCGGACGAGGTGCGCTGGCTGGTGAGCCAGATCGAGACGCTGAAGCCGTTCCCCGACGTGGTGCCGGCGCTGCAGCGGCTGCGCACCGCCGGCTACAGGCTCGCGATCCTGTCCAACGGCGACCGCGACATGCTGCAGGCGGCGGCCCCGCACATCGGCTTTCCGTTCGACCACGTCATATCCGTCCAGGAGGCGGGATACTTCAAGCCGCACTGGAGCACCTATGCCAAGGCGTGCGAGATCGTGGGCGAGGAGCGCTCCTCCATCCTGTTCGTGGCCAACCATGCCTTCGACTGCATCGGCGCCAGGGCCTACGGCATGCGCGCGGCGTTCATCGACCGCCGCAAGCGGCCGTTCGGCGAGACTCCGCACCGGGCGGATCTGGTGGTGGGCGATTTTGCGGAGCTCGCGGCAGCACTGGCGTGACGCCCGTCATCCCGGCCACGGATTCCCTGGGCGATGCGATGGTGTCAGACCCTCTGGGTCTGACACCACTGCTCGGCTTCCGGGATGACGGGTTATCCTCGCCCCTGCGACAGCAGCTTGCCCTGCAGCTGCAGGAGGCAGCCCTCGATGTTGTGCAGCGTCTCGTCGAGGCGGTGGATCTCGCGCTCCATCTCGGCGGGGTCGCGTGCGCGCCGCTCCGCGCGTGACACCGTGGCAAGCTCGATCAGGCCTGCGAGCCCGCGTCCGACGCCCCTGAGCGCCCACCGCAGCACCGACTCCTCCCTGGGTCCGCGCCTGCCCGACGGCTTGGGACGCAGCGCGCGCTGGCGCCGCGCCAGTGCCGCGCGCAGGAATTTCAGTTCTCGCTTCTTGTGGCGCAGCTCCTTCACCGCGGCTTTCGCCTCGGTTGCAGACTTCACCGACACCGCAACCGCAGTGCCCTCGATCCTGGTATAGCGCATGGGCGCCAGCTGCATGGCCGTGTCCGCTCGCGAGCTCAGGGAAGCGCAAAGATAGTCCGCCACTCCGGCCATAGTCCAGGCACATGAATGCGCCGGCTGTCCGGGCGTTACGACGTCGGCTGCCGTTGCCTACGGACGGTGCGCGTCGGGAGTTGCAAGCGACATCTTGATACATTGTGTGCGCCGGGTTCGGAACTTGTTTGTAACAATTGGCAAAACTCGGCCTCACTATCGCCACAACGGTTGCCGAGAGAGATGGGCCGTTGACGAACTGATTCGCCCGGCGCCTCCGCGGCCCGGCGACGGCGGCGAGGGAAATGCGCAGGCAGCGGATCATCATCGGCTCTGTCGGGATCGCGACCGGGACAGCCCGTGCGCTCCGGCCTGCGAGTGTGTGGAGAGCGGCATGAGACGACTTCCGGTGGTGGCTATCGGCGTGGCGCTCTGCGCCCTGGCAACCAGCGCGGAGGCGCGGTCGGGCCACGTACGACTTGCGTCCTACGACGGTTATCGGCCGTATGCCGACCGCGACTGGGACGACGACGACAGGCCGCTTTTCCGGCGGCAGACGGCGCGCCCTGCGCCACGCCGCCAGGCTGCCGCCAGAAGGGCGGGCCGCCGCCAGGAGGTCCGCAGCGAGCGCCGCACGCAGACCGCGCGTAAAGCGCCCCGCAGCCCGCTGGCGTCTCGCGGCTTCGTCAGCTTCGCCCGCGGGGGTGTATCGCGCACCTGTCTCACACCCGCCGCGCGCGACCTGCTGGCGCGCATCGAAGAGCACTTCGGCCGCGTGGGCATCGTGTCCACCTGCCGCCCCGGGGCCGTCATCGCCGGCAGCGGCCATCCCTCGCGGCACGCGAGCGGCAACGCCATCGACTTCAACGCGCCGGCCGGCCGCAAGGCCGAGGTGGTGCGCTGGCTGATCGCCAACCATCGCTCCGGCGGCGTCATGACCTACCGCGACATGAAGCACATCCACGTGGACGTCGGCCGTCACTTCGTTGCCCTCGGCGCCGCCTCGGGCGGCGGCGGCCGCTGGCGCGGAGGGCGCGCCGTACGCGCGCCGGCTCGGGCGGCCTCCCTGACCGCTGACTTCTGATCGGCGGGCCTCGTCAGGAAACCGTAGATCGGCCGCGCGCGGAGAGGTCTCCACGCGAGTCCCCGTGTGGCACGTGAGCAGCGACGCAGCTTTGCTGGGCCCAGGCGTTGCGCCGGCTGCGATCGCGCTTGACTCCGGGGGCTGACGAGATCATACACGCAGCCATGGACCGATTGGCGACCCTATCCCGACTTTCAAGTAGCTCGCGCTATTGCCGCTGAGCTGGTCGCCCGTGCGCGCCTGACGCGCGTCCTGCAAACCCACGCTGCCCCGGTAGTCCAATCTGGTAGAGGCGCCGCCCTCAGAAGGCGGATGGTGCTGGTTCGAATCCAGCCCGGGGCGCCAGGAAGGCTAAGCCGAAAGACTGCTGGGTAGCGGCCACCGTCTCGAAAACGGATCGGAGCATCGCCTCGTGGGGGTTCGAATCCCTCGCCTTCCGCCAAGATGCCATCAAGCACTTAGCGCGATTTTTCAACCATACCCGCCACCATACCCGCCACAAATTCGCCGTCTAACCGCCACCCGAGCCCGCGCCAGATCGCGCCGCGTTCCACCTTTCCAAGCCTTGTGGACAGCCCCGATGCGTCAAAGTGCGCCAATCTACGGGAAACCCGCTCAGCCCAATCCGCTCGGAACTCCTAGGGCGTCAAGGCGTACACAGAATTCGTCCGTGTATGCCTGGTAACTTACAGTTACCGTGTGCGGAGGAGGCGGAGCTTTTTCGGGGTTGAAACGCGCCGGTTGGGTGTGGCTGTCTCCGGTTCACCAAGGCACGAGCGGGTGAGGTGGAGAGATGCTGAAGGACGCAGACCCCGGCAATGAGGTTCGGGTCAACGCCTACTCGGTCCAGGAATTCTGCCGACGCAACCAGATGGGCGTCACTACCGCCTACCGGGCGAACAAGGCCGGCTTCCTGGAGTTCACAAAGCAGTTCAACCGAACACTGATTACCGTTGAGGCCGAGGCCAAGTTCCGACGGCTCGCGGCCGAGGGCAAGCTGGTGTTCCCCAAGTCGGGGAAGCCGAGCCCGAAGCAGCGCGCAGAGGCCAAGCGATGTGGCTCGCCGGAGGCGGCCTGAGATGCCCGCGGCCGATCACTCCTCGCCCCACGGCACGGCCGCCAGCGGCCCTCCTCCGGGCACCGGCGAGGCGCCGCCACTGCATCCCGGCGTGGCCGTCGTCTATCGCGAAATCATCTCGCGGTGGTGCCGGCAGCGGCGCGAGGCCGCCGTCATCGAGGCCGAGCGCGCCCGCGCGGTTGGTGAGGCCGGGCGCTCGATGCAGAAGGGCCTCGGCGTGAACCACGCGCCGAGGCCCTGACTTTTGCCGGGGCAAAGTCTGCGTCCCTGATCCGGTAGCGTCGCGAAGTCTGTGCAGCGCTGCACCCGGAGCGTTAGCCCACCGCCATGGGCCCGAAGCTGCGAGACGAAAGGATGAACCACGTGCCTCGACAGAACGGGGCGGACCCTAGTGCGCCTCACGGCCCGCGTCAACCCGCTCGTGGCCGCAGTCCCCGACCGCCGCGCGCGGAACGTGAGCAGTGGTCCGACGCATTTGGGGCGGCGGTTGAGGGCACCAAGGCGATACCGAAGAACGAGCGTAACAGGGCTCGGGATGAGCTGCTGCGCGCGGCGCGCGCCGACGGCAACCTGAAGAACACAGACAAAGTGGTCTTGGACCAGCTCGCCGCGGATGTCTACTGGGAGAAGGGCTACGCGGAGGTGAGCAATACGCAAATCGCCGAGCGCACCCACTGCAGTCGGCGCGGGGTGATCTACGCGATCAAGAGGTTGGAGGCCCGCGGCTGGATTGTCCGCCACGACAGGTGGCGCCAAGTCAGCAGGTACAACGACACATCGTTGACGGCCATCCCAGGACTGCCGGAGGTTGAGCTGCATAGGAAGGGGGCGCGAGATGGTGCACGGGATGCACCACATGGTGCAC
The DNA here is from genome assembly GCA_036555805.1 of Hyphomicrobiaceae bacterium. Taxonomy (GTDB): domain Bacteria; phylum Pseudomonadota; class Alphaproteobacteria; order Rhizobiales; family Hyphomicrobiaceae; genus AWTP1-13. Next base: position 8,094 of record DATBKR010000453.1, read on the forward strand.
GGGATGCACCAAGAGATGGTGCAAAGTTTGCACCTCAGGAGTGCACGGGATGCACCGGAAGTCAGTCCTCTGTCCCAACCCCGGAAGATTCCCCGGATAAGTCCCCTGGCGCGCAAGCGCGCGCGACTGGCTCGGATTTTTCAAATTCGGGGGACACGGGACCGACGATGCCCGTGGCGAGCGCACGGCCCCAGGCTCCAGGCGCGGCGGCTGTGGAGGGCAAGACGGGCTCGGCAATGGTGAGCTTGCCTCACGCGTATCCCCTCACTGACAGGCCGGAGGTCGACGACGCCATTCGCGGGCATGGTTTCGACCCACAGTACATTTGGGATCGGCTCTTGGCGAAGCACCGACGCAAGATCGCGAAAGGCGGAGATGGGCTCAATATCGAGGACTTCGGTCGGTATCTCATTGCCATGGCCAAGGACGAGGCGAAGAAGCAATACGCCAAGCATCGTGATCCCGATGCACTGGCGGCAGCTCGCGCCAGCATGGAGGCGCACGCCAGCGGGCCTCGCCTCTTGCCGGTTCAGCGCCGACAGCTGCCACCACCGCGGCGGTGAAGCCCCCGAGGCCGCACGAGCCCGGCTGGCGTGACGCGTGGCGGCCGAACGGCACCGTGGCCGCATCCACCGGAGCTGGAAGGGGCGAAAGGGCCTCAGCGGTCAAATTGGGGGCGCTGGCTGCGTTGAGCGGTACAACCCGTCGTGGCCCTGAGATGTGAGGTGAGGCGACGTTAGGTGAGCGCTGACCTGCGACAACTTGCCCGACCGGTGCCGGTTGACATTGTGCGGGAGTTATCGTAAATGGGGCCTCATCAGCATCATGATGGAGTTTTGCACCCGCGGCCGCCCTGGCACGCGGGTTTTCGCGTTTTTAGGCCTCGCTGATCCCTCACCAACACCACCGCCGTGGACCGCCGCTCATGATCGAGCCGGCGGCCGGCGACGCTTGCTCAACTCAAGGAGAACAGGGCGTGTCCGGGAACTCCTCGCTCTACAACATCGCCGTGCGGATGACCATGGTGAGCAACCATGGCCCGATCCTGGCCGCGCTCGCGCACAGCCTCACGGGAATTCACCACGGCATCAACCAGGCCACCGCGGCCTCCAACCGCTTCCGTGTGGCCCTGGTCGGCGCCGCGACCGCGTTCATCGGCACCGGGCTCTTGAGGCATATGGCGCACGTCGTCGATCAGGGCGGCGAGATGGTGCGCACCATGGACCGCATGAAGCTCGCAGGCTGGTCGCCGGAGCTGATCCACCGGGCCACCACGGGCGCCTTCGGGCTTGCCCGGCAGTACCCGAGCCTGTCTGCCGGCCTCATCCTGGAGAGCGAGCGCGAGATGGCGCCGGTGCTCGGCAGCCGCGAGGAGGCCCTTCGCGTCGCGCCATCCCTGGCGCAGCTCATGCGTGTGCTGCAAATCCACAGGGGGCCGGAGCAGCTTGCGGCGCTGCCGGGCGAGATCGTGGCCGCCGTGCGCGCCGGCGAGTTGACCGCGAACACGCTCACCGACGAGCGGTTCCTGCACTTCCTCGGCATGATGACGCCGGCGATCAACGCCTGGGGCGGCCTCCTTGGGCCCCGCGACTTCATGATGGCTTTCAAGTACGGCCGGGCGGCCACGATGAACATGTCCGACCGGTTCATGACGAGCGTGTTGCCCACGCTGATGCAGGAAATTGGCGCATCCTCGGCCGGCACCGGGTTCCAGACCGCCTTTCAGGCCGTCATCGGCGGGCGCATGCGGCTGCGCTCGCTCAACGCCTTCGCGGATCTGGGGCTGATCGACCGGAGCAAGGTCGATCGCTCCAACCTGACGAACGAGGGCCGCCTGCGGCACATGCAGCCGGGCCTCCTGATCGACGCGCAGAAGTACCTCACCGACACCGATGTGTGGGTTCAGGAACACCTGATCCCGGCGATGATCAGCCACGGCATTATCACCAAGGAAGGCTACGACCTGATCAAGGCCGGCGACCTGCACAGCGCGCTCGGCCAGCAGACCCGCCAGGCGATCACGCAGCAGATTGCCATAATGTGGGCCGACCGCACCGGGCAGCAGATCATCGACACGCTGGCCCTGCAGGTGCGCAAGCTGGTCCGCGATGCGGGCCTCGTGGGGCAGGCGTCAGACCTTGGCGGCGCGCAGGGCCTCATCGGCGCCGACTACGAGATGGCCAAGACGGAATTGCACGAATCTTGGCGAACGTTCAGCGAGGCGCTGGCGCTGCCGAATATGCGTGCGGCGACCAGGGGCCTCAAGATGCTCACCGAGGGCGTCGGCGAGCTGACCGACAAGCTCAGGGGCATGGACCAGGACACGGTGCGGGATATCTTCATCAGCGCTGCCGTCGGCCTTGCCGCGTTCGTGGGCGTCGCCACCGTCGCGGTCATCGGCGCGCTCGTCGGCTGGCCGGTGATCCTCGGCGCGGCCGTCGTCGCCGCCCTGGCGGGAGCTGCCACCTACGTCTACCGCAACCGCGATTGGGTGATGTCGGTCGCCAAGGCCATCGGCGACAAGCTCTACTCGATTCCCTTCTTCGCCTACGAGTGGGAGTGGCACAAGGCGCTGGCCATCAAGATCGGCGAGGGGCTGATGCAGGTTCCCGGCCTGGTGTACGGGGCGGTCATGAGCATGGCGCAGGGCATCGCCGACTCGATCAAGGGAGCGCTCGGCTGGCTTGGCGGGCTGCTGCCGGGACATCCCGCTCCCGGCGCCGGTGGCGCACAGCCCCAGCATTGGGTGCCCCCGGCCCGCGGCGGCGGCGGCCTGGTCCCGATCCGCAACGTTATCACCATCGACGGGCACCGGATCGGCGAGGCCGTCAGCCACTACATCGCCGTCAACAACACCCATGTGCTGGCCGCACCGCAGTACGACGGTGGGCTGATGCATGTGCCCGTAGATTTGCAATTTTCCTGACGGCAGGGCGGCGCGAAGCCGCGTGGACATGGCTGCGGCGCCCGGCTAGATCGGGCGCATGCAGCACCTGCCCGCAGAAGCGATTCGGATGGCGTTCAACGCCACCGCCTTGCTTGGTCTGGAGCTGCTGATGCTGAGCGAAGATTGCCCGCGCTGCGGCGCAAACCTGGCCCTGGTGGGGCGTGCACACCGATGCGTGCTTCTCCGTCCGCGGGACAGTCTAGCGGAGGGCATGGCTAACGTTAGCCAGACCAAGGGCGCGACCTATCGCTACGCGACCCCGACGCGCGCCGCGGCTACATGGCCGACTACATGCGCAGCTATCGCGCCCGGAAGGCCGTAGAGCGCCGGGCGGCGGCCGGCTGATCGCGACAGTCGTCTGGGCCCGCGTAGGAAGCCCCAGGACGGCCGGGAGCATTCCGCCTCACCACAACAGCGCAAAGAGCGGTGAGGGCCCTGGAGGCCTCGCCACGGCGCCACAGCGCGCAATTCGGAGCCGACATCATGACAGCACACCGACTCGCCGAAGCCGGTGGCGGCACCACGTCGCCGCCCGCCAGAAGGCGCACGGGCCCGCCGCCGGGATGGAATACCTCAGCTGGTCGAGCGCGGCACGAGGAGCGCGTGCACCGTGCTCTTGAGCTGCGCGGGGCGGGGAAGTCGTACCAGCAGATCGCCGAATCGATGGGCGTCGGTCTGGCGACGGCGCACCGCTGGTGCCGGGAAGGCCTGGCCACGCTGCCGATCGACTCGGCCGAGGTGATGCGCAAGCTCGCGCTGGCGCGGTGCGAGCGGGTCATGGCGGAGATCATGACTCGCCTTCGAACCGAGGGCGTCAGCCTGCAGCTCGTGGATGCCATCCTTCGAGCCCAGGTTGTATTCGCTCGGCTGCACGGGATCGTCCTGGACGACAGCGACGGCGGGCTCACGGTCACCGTCGAACTCCCCGCGCCCCGATCACCGAAACCGGCGCCCCGGCAGGCGGCGCGGGCAAAAGCTATAGGTTGATGAACATGGCACGGACGAAAAAGCCGATGGAGCCCGCGTCGGGCGCCGCGGCGGCGAAGCCCAAGCGCCGCGGTGGCCAGCGGAAGAAGCAGGACCGGGCAAAGGCCGAGATCGAGCGCCAGGAGCGCATCGCCGAGGCTCTTGAGTACCGCCGGCAGGGTTTCACGTATCGGCAGATCGCCGACACCATGGGCGTGAGCACGACGACGGCCTTCGCGTGGGTCCAGCAGGGATTGGAGGCCATCACCTTGGAGTCGGCGCTGGCGGTCAAGAAGTTGGTTCTCGACCGCTATGACGACATCCTGCAGCGGTTGATGCCCATGCTGGAAGATGGCGCGGACCGCGATGTGGTCGATCAAATCGTGAAGATCCAGGACAAGATCCTGGCGCTCCACGGCCTCACCGGCAACGTCAGCCTGTCGTTCGACGGCGGCGACGATGGTGAAGGTGACGAGGCCATCGTGATCGCGAGGATCAAGGCGAGCGTCCCGGTCCTGCGGCCTGACACCCCGGTGCCGCCCAACCCCATTCTGTAACTCGGCGCGCCTGGCGCGCGTCCAACCCGTCCCTCGCGAGAGGGCACCGGCCGGCGCCGTAACCGCGGAGCGTTGGCGGCCGCGGTTCCCTCTGCTGGGGGCAGGAGAGGGGCCGGCCGGCATTCTTCACTTCAACGAGGAGACTAGCAAATGACACGGCAATTCCTTCCCGCGGAGTCCGACCGGACCGCAGCGCATGAGTGGATCGTCTCTGCCACCGGGTTCAGCTTCTGGTGGGGTGGCGGCAAGTACACCGTGCAGCCGGGCATCCCCGGCCGGCTGACGCGCGCGCAGCTCGACGCGCTAGAGAAGCCCGGCGCGGACGGCAGCGCGGCGCCAACTCTGTTCCAGCGGGTGAAATTCCCCGACGAGCAGGCGGTTCACTACCCGGTCTGGCACACGCCGTCGAGTAACTGGACTGCGCCCGGCATCGACGAGAAGGTGGCGCCGACCGCACTGCCCAAGGATCTGCCGGCGCAGGTGGCCGTCATCGCCGACGAGTACATCGCATACCCCTGGCACGGTCAGACGCTGACGGTGCGACCGCGGGAGCGCACGATACTGGAGCGCGACCAAGTGCGCTTCCTGGCGAGCCTCAGCTTCCCGTTCAAGGTCGTTGACTGACAACGCCGGGCCGGCGTGGGCCGACCCTTCAACCACTGCGGAGAATTCTGATGACGCGGGACGAAGCGCTGCGGCGCGAGCTGCAGGCGGCGGGGTGCATCGACGTGGACGCCGCCATCACATTGGGCGATTGGGGCGACGTGGACGCCGCGAGCGCCAAGGCGGCCGTCGCCGCCTTCAAGACGGCCAAGGGCTTCATCTTCAAGGAGCCGGCGCCAAAGTCGGCGCTGGACATGACGGAAGCGGAATATCAAGCCAGCGTGCGCAAGATGGTCATGGACGGCGACTTGGCCCGGTGCCGCCCGCCGATGCACCCCGGCACCGACAAATCGGCGCTGGACATGACGCCCGAGGAGTATCGCCAAGCCCTCTGGAAAATGGGGGCGCGGAGCGGGTTCTGACGGGCCGACGCGGCTTCGCCAGCGGTTTCGGCTGGCCCCCGGGCGGTCGCCATGGCGCCATCGGCTCCGCAACTGCATGGAGTGCGGTCAAACCCTGCAGAGCCGGCGGCGCCGTTCATCCTACGGGCGCGCGGCCGGCGCAGAAAAAGGGGCCCGCGTCGTGCCGGCCCCCGGTTGGATCAGCTGGTAAGGATGGGCGCCGCCTAGCGGCCCATCCCACCCAGGCCCCCGCCGCGTGTCCCGCCGCGGGCAGCGGCGAAGCGGTCGCGCCGCGGCGTCGTGCGCCGGGTGATTCGGGTCGCCGGCTTGGTGCGGCGGTCGCTGCGAGAGCGGACTGTGTAACGGGCCATTGTCGTGTCCTCCATCAAGCGCCGCGGGCCTGCAGAAGGGCGGCGACCACCTCGCTCAGATCGCTAAGCTCGTTCGACAAGTACGTCAACGCCTCCCACAGGTTCGGACCGCTGTCGTCTCGGCAGCCCGCGGCGCAGAAGGTGAGCGCCCCGGCGATGCCCGAGAGCTTGTCGGCAACCTCCTCCGGGGTTCGCATCGGAAGACGGCTGACGGAGTCCTGGGCGTGGTCGGATTGAGCCTGTTGCTCGATCAGCGCTTCGTGGATAAAGCCGTTCGTAGCCTGGGTCATCGGTCTACTCCCGTGACTTGGGTTAGGCCGCTCGCTGGTGTTCCTGCACCGGCGGGTGACCGCTAGCCGCGCTAGCACTGATAACTAGCAGCCCGCGTTGATCCGTGCACGCGACTTGTAGTTACCAACCGCCCCGCGACGAAAGCCGCACGCCGCCAGCTCGCGCGCGCCTTGCCGAAACTGTGAGTTACCCCAGCCCGATGCGATGCCGCT
>DATBKR010000454.1:0-4524 GCA_036555805.1 Hyphomicrobiaceae bacterium
CGTGGACGGGTCGCAGGCGGTAATGCCATCGGGTCGGTTCATCACCTTCGAGGGCGGGGAAGGGTCCGGCAAGAGCACGCAGGCGCGACTCCTGGCCGATGCGCTGCGCGCCCGCGGCATCGAGCCGATCCTGACGCGCGAGCCGGGCGGGTCGCCGTTCGCCGAACAGGTGCGCAACCTGGTGCTGGACCCCGCCACCGCCCCCCACTCGCCGCTCTCGGAGGCCCTGCTGTTCTACGCCGCCCGCGCTGACCACGTGGAGAAGGTGATCCGCCCCGCTCTGGTGGCGGGTCGCTGGGTGATCTCCGACCGGTTCTCGGATTCAACCCGCGTTTACCAGGTGGACGCCGGTGGCCTGCCGCTCGACGTCTTCAAGGCACTGGAGCTGATCGTGGTCAAACTCACCTACCCCGACATGACCCTGATCCTGGACATGCCCGCCGAGGTGGGTTTGGCGCGGGCCACGACGCGCCGGCTGGCGCGCGCCATTGCCGGCGAGGACGCCGATGCCTTTGAAAAGCGCGACCTGGAATTCCACGAGCGGCTGCGCCAGGGCTTCCTGGCCATTGCCAAGTCCGAGCCGCGCCGCTGCAAGGTGATCGACGGCACCCAGCCGCCGGAGAAGGTGGCGGCCGAGGTGTGGGGCTACGTCGAGCGCCGCATGCTGCCGCCGGGGGCGCGGTGATGGCGCGGGCCCCAAGGAATGCGGCGAGCCAGGACGTGGCCGACGCCGAGGCGCTGCCCGAGGCCGATCGCCTGGGCGAATTCCCGCATCCGCGCCGGACCTACGACCTGTTCGGCCACGTGGCCGCCGAGGAGATGCTGGCGCGGGCCCTGGCCGGCGACCGCCTGCACCACGCCTGGCTGCTGGCCGGCCGCCCCGGCATCGGCAAGGCCACGCTCGCCTACCGCATGGCGCGCCACGTGCTGGCCAGCCCTGGGGAGCGCGACCCGGCGGGCAAGTCTCTGGCCGTGCCTTCCGACTGCGCGGCTGCCCGCCAGGTCGCCCAGCTCGCGCATCCGGGACTTCTGGTGCTTCGCCGGCCCTGCGACCTCAAGACGAAGCGGCTGGCCTCCAGCATACCGGTGGACGAGGTGCGCCGCCTGCGCTCGTTCCTGGGGCTCACGGCGGCGGCACGGGCCTGGCGCGTCGTCGTCGTCGACAGCGCCGACGAGCTCAACCCCAACGCCGCCAACGCGTTGCTCAAGTCGCTGGAGGAGCCGCCCCCGCGCGCCCTCTTCCTGCTCGTAACCTCCCAGCCGGGCGCGCTCCTACCAACGATCCGTTCGCGCTGCCGCCGTCTCGACCTGCAGCCGCTCGATGCCGACGGCCTGCGGCGCGCCGCGGGCGCGGCGCTCGCAGCCGCCGGCATGAAGGCACCCCCGGCCGACAAATGGAAGGAGATCGAGCGACTCGCCGAAGGCAGCGCGCGCGCCGCCCTGCAGCTGGTCACCGGCGGCATCGAGCTCAACGAGCGCGTCGAGCAGATCTTCGCGCGCCTCCCCACCAGCGACTGGCAGGCTCTGCACATGCTCGCGGACTCGCTGGCGCTCGACGCCCAGGAGCAGCGCTACGAGATGTTCTTCGCCCTCCTCCTGGACGCCATGGCGAGGCTTGCCCGCATCAGCGCTTCGGACCAGGGCAGCGCCGGCGAGCGCGCGCTGGCGGCGCGGCTGCTGCCTCCGGAGCGCCTGCCGGCCTGGGCCGACCTGTGGCAGGCTATCCTGCGCGACAAGGGGGAGGTGCGGGAGCTGAACCTCGACCGCAAGGCCCTCATCGTCCGCACCCTCGCCCGCATCGAAGCCGCCGCGCGCTCATAGGTTCCTCTCATCCTCTTGCACGCGGTTCGGGGGCCACGCGTCGCTGCCAGACCGCGGAGCGAGGGCACGCGAGCGAAGCCGATGCACCCTGCTACCCCGCCAAACGGCGAGCGGCCGAGAACGGCAAGGCCCGGCGGAACGCTCGCTCCGCCGGGCCCTGGCCGCCTTGCGCAGCCGATGTAACGGGGCTCTACGCGCTCGCTGCCGGAGGTGCCGGAGGGCGTTTCAGCCATGCTCGGTGGCGGGCTGTGGCCGCGGCAACATCTCCAGGTGCATGCCCTCCCTGATCGGCTTCAGGCTGTAACGGCCCGCGCCATGTTTGGAATGGCGCGCCGTCTTCCGCTTTCGAATTGTCTGGTGTGGCCGTCCGCGCCATTAGGCTTGCGCCTGCGCGCTAGAACGGCATTGGCTTGCCCGGCGGAAGCATTTTCTTAGACCTCCTTTGGCAAGAACTTGTTAAGTCTGCCGCACGTTTTTCGCGCTGTCAAATGTTGAAGCGGCAAGATTGGCCGCCGCATTAAGGGGGCGTTTGACCGTCCTTGCCGAGAGTGCCGCGTATGCCTCGAAGCGGCCCACACGCAAGGAGGTCTCTCGTGCAGATGCGTCGCATTTTCGCTCCGCTCGCCGTGGCCGCCGCGGCCCTCGGCCTGTGGGTGCTGATCGCCGGTCCTGCGGCCGACCCGTTCGGCGGCAGCCCCCGCGCCCTCTCCGAAGCGCCCGTCGCCTACAGCGCCTGGGCGTGGGGACTGCTGATGGGGCTGCTCCTTTCCTGGCTCGCCACCAAGGACTGGAGCCAGTTCCCGGACTGGCTGAAGCTGCAGCGCAAGCGCCTTGGCCTGCTCATCCTCGGCGGCCTGTTCGCCAGCGTTCTGCTGCTGTTCTGAGCGAGCCTGCCCTTGCCGCCCATATGGCTTCGCCAGGGCAAGGCGCCGGATGTGGCACGCCACAGACGGCTGCTGCCCGCCCGCCGCTACTGCGCCTTGATGCCGCCGGCGGCGATGATGGGGGCCCAGCGGTCGTGCTCGGCCTTCATCACGGCGCGGAACTCTTCGGGGGTATTGGCGATGGGGGCCACGAACTGCTTCGCCAGCTTCGCCACCACTTCGGGCTCGGCGAGCGCGGCCGCCACCTCCTTGTGGATGGCAGCGAGTATCGGCGCCGGCGTGCCCGCGGGAGCGATCAGGCCGACCCAGGCGTCAGCCTCCACGCCAGCGATGCCGAACTCACCCAGGGTGGGCAGCTCGGGCAGCAGCGGCGAGCGCTTGGGCGAGGTGACGGCCAGCAACTTCAGTTTCCCGTCGCGGCCCAGCGGTACAACGGAGGCGGCAGGCAGCACCGCCAGCTGCACGTCACCGCGCAAGAGCGCCGTCACGGTGGCGGGCGAGCCGGGGAACGGCAGGTGCACGACCTTCACCCCGGCCTTGATGGCGAGCGCCTCCATGGCGAGGTGCGAGAGCGAGCCGCGGCCGATTGAGCCATAGGTGAACCTGGCGGCATCGGCCTTGAGCAGCGCGATCAGCTCGGACACGCTGTTGGCAGCGACGCCGGGGGAGGCAACGAGCACGCTCGGCTGCGCCGCCAGAATGGTGATGGGCGCGAGATCCTTGGCCGTGTCGTAGGGCATGCTCGAAAACAGCAGCGCGTTGATGACCAGCGGCCCGACGATGCTCACGCCCAGCGTGTACCCGTCGGGAGCGGCCTTGGCGACCGCCGCCGTGCCCGTGTTGCCGCTCGCACCCGGCCGGTTCTCCACCACGAACGGCTGGCCCAGCTTGACCTGCATGCGGTCCACGACGGCCCTGGCGATGGCGTCGGGCGTCGACCCGGCGATGAATGGCACGTAAACGGTGACGCCGCGCTGCGGCCAGTCCTGCGCTGCGGCCGGGCCCGTGGCAGCCTGGCACCAGGCGAACGCCAAGGCCATCAGGCCAACGCAAAATCTCCTCGACACGGTTGTCCTCCCCCGTCCCTATTCACCTTCGGTTTGGCTAATTATGTGCGGCGGCCTTCGGAACGCCAAGCGCCCCGGTGAAGCATCTGCTGCGTTGCGCATTGACGCGGCAGGGCGCACACCCAATATGGGCCCCGCCTGCTCGTTCGCGTGCCGCCGAGACGACCATGCGCCGCCGCTTCTACCTCATGACCAACCCCGGAGCCGGTCTCACCGGCTCGCCGCTCCTGGAGGCCGTGGCCAACGCCCTCCTGCGCGCAGGCGCGGAGCTGACCCTCACGCAGCCCGGCGACATCGACGCGGCGCGGCGGCAGGTGCGCGAAGCGGCGGCCAGCGCCCGCTACGACGCCGTCCTCGCCGCCGGCGGGGACGGCACCGTCCGCCAGGTGGCGGCGGCCCTCATTGGCACGGAGACGCCGCTCGGCATCGTACCCACCGGCACCGGCAACGTGCTGGCGCATGAGATCGGCCTGGTGCATGAGGGCGACGCCATTGCCGACATGCTGCTGCAGGGCCCGATCATTGAGGCCGTCTGCGCGCGCGCCAATGACGAGCCGTTCCTGCTGATGGCCGGCGCCGGCTTCGACGGGCGCGTAATCGCCGGCCTCGATCATCGCCTCAAGAGCCACGTCGGCAAGGCCGCCTACGCCCCCTCCATGCTCGGCGCGCTGGCCCACCCCGTGGACACGCTGGCCGTGACAGTGGATGGGACAGCGCACGAGGCGAGCTGGGCGGTGATCTCGAACGTGCGC
>DATBKR010000455.1:0-7612 GCA_036555805.1 Hyphomicrobiaceae bacterium
GTGTGCGCACGGGCGCCAAGCCGGAGACGGACGGCTACTGGGCGGCCCGCAACCTGGCGGTCATCAAGGCCGGGTTGAAGAGCGCCCGCGAGGGACGTGCGGTCGAGGTGGCCGAGGTCGTGGCGAGCGGCGAATAGGGCATCGTCGCGTAGGTTGGGTCGAGCATCAGCGAAGACCCAACAGCCGATGTTGGGTCTGCGCCTCGCTTGACCCAACCTACGCGCCAATCGGAGCGGGGGGAGCTTTGCCAAGGGTCGATATCGGGCCACTCACGCTCAACGTGGAGGAGCGCGGCTCCGGCCCGGCTTTCGTCTTCATACCGGGGCTTGCGGGTCTCCTTGATGCCTGGGAATACCAGATGGCCGAGTTCTCCCGGCGCTACCGCTGCGTCACCTTCGATCATCGCGGCACCGGCGACAGCGACAAGCCGGCCTACGGCTACTCCACCGAGGTGCTGGCGCGCGACGTGATCGCCCTCATGGACGCACTCCGCATCGACCGAGCACACATGGCGGGCACGTCGACGGGCGGCTGCGTGCTGCAGAACCTGGCCATCGACCACCCCGGTCGGGTGCGCTGCGCGGTCTTCTCCAACACCTGGGTCAAGGCCGACGAGTTCATCACGCGCGTGCAGACCACGCGCAAGCGCATCGCGCTCTCCTACGGTCCCGACGAGTATGTGAAGCTGTCGTCGCTCTTCACCAACGGGTCGATGCAATTCCGCTACGACCTGGACAAGGTGATGGACCTGGAGCGGAGGGCGCTCGCCACGGTCGCGCCGGTGGGCATCCTGGCGCAGCGCCTCGACATGACGCTCACGCACGACCGCTCGGGGGAGTTGTCGAAGATCGCGAGCCCGTCGCTGATCGTGGGCACGCGCGACGACGCCACGGTGCCCTGCTACCAGTCGGAGGACCTGCACCAAGCCATCCCCGGCTCGCGCCTGGTCATCATCGAGGAAGGCGGCCACTACTCCTATCGGCGGCACTGGCAGGAGTGGAACCGGATCATCGACGGGTTTCTGCGGGATGCCGAGGCGGGTGGGACTTAGGCGCATCTGTCAGCGTGCGCTCACTGAGGGCTTGCAACAGTGCGGTTCTCGCACATATGATGCTCCGCGACACTTGCCAAGCGTGATGCCAGGAGCGAATCCAGTGCCCCAGGAGTTCAACGTGGTCATCGAGCGCGATGCCGACGGCATGCTCGTAGCCTCCGTACCCGCGCTGCCAGGGTGCTACACGCAGGCCCCTTCGCGCGAGTTGCTGATGGACCGGATTCGGGAAGCCATCGCCCTGCATCTTGAAGATCGAGGCGAGCCGCCCGAGGACATGGAGTTTGTCGCTGTTGAGCGCGTGAGCGTGGCGGCGTGACGAAGCTGCCTCGCCTCACCGGGCGCGAGTTGATCGCAGCCCTGGTGACGGCAGGTTTCAATGTGGTCCGCGTGCGGGGCAGCCATCGCATGCTTCGACACACCGATGGCCGCACTACGACAGTGCCGGTGCATGGTGGCGAGGTCATCGGCGTTGGCTTGTTGAGCAGGATCCTGCGCGACTGTCGGTTGACGAGGGAAGAACTCATCAAGCTTTGCAACAACTGAGCGCGAGCTTCAGCCTCAAGGCGCAGGAAAAACATGCACCCACGCGAACGCCTCGACTTCGCTCCCATCGGCACCCGTCCCCCGCTGCGCTTTCCCGACGGCGTGCGGCTCGTTGTATGGCCCGTGTTCTCGCTGGAGGACTGGGACCTGTCGCGCCCCATGGCGCGCATGGTGATCACGCCGCCGCAGGGGGCACCGCAGCTCCCCGACCTGCCCAACTGGAGCTGGCACGAGTACGGCATGCGCGTCGCCTTCTGGCGCCTGCGCAGGATGTTCGAGCGGGTGGGCGCAAAGCCGACGGTGGCCATCAACGCCAGGATCTGCGAGACCTACGCGCCGGTTGTGCAGGCCTGTCTGGACAGCGGCTGGGAACTCAACGCGCACTCCTACGAGCAGGTGCCGATGCACAGGCTGGACGACCAGAGGGGAACCATCCTCAAGACCATGGAGACGATCGGGAAGTTCGCCGGCAAGCGTCCGCGCGGATGGTTCGGACCGGGTCTGACGCAGACCTTCGACACGCTCGACTACCTGGCCGAGGCCGGCGTCGAGTACATCGGCGACTATGTGCTGGACGACGACCCGGTCACGCTCAAGACCAGGCACGGCCCGATCGTGGCGCTTCCCTACACCTTCGAGGTGCACGACATCGTCATGATGAACCTGCAGCATCACCCGTCCGAAGCGTTCCACACCCGTGCGATGGACCAGTTCCGGTGCCTCTACGCGGAGTCGGCCGAACGGGCGAAGATCATGGCCATCTCGTGCCACCCCTATCTGTCGGGCGTTCCGCATCGTATCGGGCATGTCGAGCGCACGTTCTCCGACATCCTCGCCCACAAGGGGGTGGTGGCCTGGACCGGCGAACGGATCCTGGACTGGTACAAGACAACCGTCTGAGCTGGACCGGTGTGGTGCAGCGGTCCGGCCCTTCGCAGCCCCTTCGGCACCCTCGGCGCTGCTTGGCCATGACCGGCCCTTGATCCGCCTTGACCCGCCTTGGGCCCCGATGCTGTATCGGGCTGCCTGTGCAACCTGATTCGGCGCCGCGACGGCGCCGGGAGCCGGCATGACCGACACCGTTCTCATCATCGACTTCGGCAGCCAGGTCACCCAGCTGATCGCGCGCCGGGTGCGCGAGCAGGGGGTCTACTCCGAGATCGTGCCCTTCAACCGGGCCCAGGACGCCCTGGCGCGGCTCAAACCCAAGGCGGTGATCCTCTCGGGCGGGCCCGCCAGCGTCACCGAGTTCGGCACCCCCAGGGCGCCCGACTGGGTGTTCCAGGCCGGCCTGCCGGTGCTCGGCATCTGCTACGGCGAGCAGGCCATGGTGGCGCAGCTGGGCGGCGGCGTGGAGGGCGGCCACCACCGCGAGTTCGGGCGCGCCGAGCTGAAGGTGATGGCCGACACCGCCCTGTTCGAGGGCGTGTGGGCCGAGGGCGACACCGACACGGTCTGGATGAGCCACGGCGACCGCGTCACGCGGCTGCCCGCCGGCTTCAAGGTGGTGGCGGTCTCCAAGGGCGCGCCGTTCGCGGCCATCGCCGACGAGAAGCGCCGTCTGTATGCGGTGCAGTTCCACCCCGAGGTGGCCCACACGCCGCGCGGCAGCGCGCTGATCGGCAACTTCGTGCGCCGCATCGCCGGGCTGCCGGGCGACTGGAGCATGGCCCATTTCAAGTCGAGCGAGATCGCCAGGATCAGGGCCCAGGTGGGCCGTGGCCGCGTCGTCTGCGGGCTCTCCGGCGGCGTGGACAGCGCCGTGGCGGCGGTGTTGATCCACGCGGCCGTGGGCGACCGGCTCACCTGCATCTTCGTGGATCACGGCCTGTTGCGCCAGAATGAGGCCGAGGAGGTCGTCTCGCTGTTCCGCGGACACTACAACATCCCGCTCATCCACGTGGACGCCAGCGAGCGCTTCCTGAAGGCCCTGGAAGGCAAGGCCGAGCCCGAGGCCAAGCGCAAGACCGTCGGCGCGCTGTTCATCGACGTGTTCGAGGAGGAGGCCGCCAGGCTCGGCGGCGCCGAGTTCCTGGCCCAGGGCACCCTCTACCCCGACGTGATCGAGAGCGTGTCGTTCACCGGCGGCCCGTCGGTGACCATCAAGTCGCACCACAACGTCGGCGGCCTGCCCGAGCGCATGAACCTCAAGCTGGTGGAGCCCCTGCGCGAGCTGTTCAAGGACGAGGTGCGCGCGCTCGGCCGCGAGCTGGGCCTGCCGGAGCATTTCATCCGGCGTCATCCTTTCCCCGGCCCCGGCCTCGCCATCCGCGTGCTGGGCGCGGTGCGGGCCGAGGATCTGGAGGTCCTGCGCAAGGCCGACGCCATCTTCCTCGACGAGATCCGCAAGGCCGGCCTCTACGACAAGGTCTGGCAGGCCTTCGCCGTGCTGCTTCCTGTGCGCACCGTCGGCGTCATGGGCGACGCCCGCACCTACGACAAGGTCTGCGCACTGCGCGCCGTCACCTCCACCGACGGCATGACCGCCGACTTCTTCGAGTTCCCCCACGACGTGCTGGGGAGGACCGCCACCCGCATCATCAACGAGGTCGCCGGCATCAACCGCGTCGTTTACGACGTAACCAGCAAGCCGCCGGGGACGATCGAGTGGGAGTGATTTGGCGTCCTTCGCCGACTATCGCCAACGTTCGGACTATCCTCCTAAATCGCTGTAATTAAAAGCAGAAACTTGCATCGTCTATCGCCCGCTATCGCGGGCGAGCAAGATCATCTGTCGGCATATTTGACGGTATGCAGAATCTTGCAGCCGGGCCTCGCAGACGATACCGTCAGCTTAGAGATGCCCCTCTGACGGTATTTTCAAACACCTAAGTGTTTGAAAATGCGCAATGAAATCGTCGCGGAGGGGTGCTTTTTGGGCCGACGGTATTTCAGCGTAGGGGAGGCCTGGCCATGCTCACGGACACGACGCTCAAGCACCTGAAACCAACGGATAAAATGTACAAGGTCGCAGACCGCGACGGCATGTACGTGGTCGTGACGCCGTCCGGGTGTCTGATCTTCCGGTACGACTACCGTCTCAACGGGCGGCGCGAAACTCTCACTCTCGGCCGTTACGGCGATGCCGGCATCTCGCTCGCGCGCGCCCGGGAGAAGTGCCTCGATGCGCGACGCGCCGTCGCCGAGGGACGCTCACCTGCCCAAGAGAAGCAACGTGAGAAGCGGCGGCTCAAGGAATCCCGGAGCTTCGGTGAGTTCGGCGAGCGGTGGTTCGAGGGGGCTCCGATGGCGGACAGCACACGATCGATGCGCCGGGTTATCTTCGATCGCGATATCGTGCCGGTCTGGAAGAACAGGCTCCTGACAGAGATTACGCCAGATGACCTGCGCGCCCTCTGCCTGAAGGTGAAGGACCGGGGAGCACCGGCAACCGCCATTCACGTCCGCGACATCGTCAAGCAGATTTATGGCTTCGCCATCCTTCACGGCGAGAGGATCAAGAATCCAGCCGATGACGTCGGTCCTGCCTCGATTGCCACGTTCGCCCCGCGGGACCGGGCGCTGTCCCCCACCGAGATTCGCATCGTGCTGCGTCAGCTGGAGCATGTGCCGACGCTGCCGACCATTCGTCTCGGTCTCCGCTTGATCTTGCTCACCATGGTGCGCAAGAGCGAGCTGCTCGAGGCCGTCTGGGATGAGGTCGATTTCGAGAACGCCGTTTGGAGCATCCCGAAAGAGCGGATGAAGCGCGGCAAGCCGCACAACGTGTACCTGTCGCGGCAAGCGCTCGACATCATGGTCGCCCTCAAAACCTGCGCCGGCAACTCGCACTATCTTCTTCCGTCGCGCTATGACGCCGACGCGCCGATGTCCCGGGCGACCTTCAATCGGATTACGGTCGCCGTGGTCGAGCGCGCCAGAAAGGAGAACCTGCCGCTCGATCCGTTCACCGTTCACGATCTTCGGCGTACGGGGTCAACGCTCTTGAATGAACTGGGCTTCAACCGGGATTGGATCGAAAAGTGTCTGGCTCACGAGGAAGGCCGCTCGTCGCGGGGCGTCTACAACAAGGCCGAATACGAGCAGCAGCGCCGTCACATGCTGCAGGAGTGGGCCGATATGGTCGACGCCTGGGTTGAAGGACGCAGGCGGACGCCGACGCTCTATCCGCTGTCGATGCAGTTGGTCGACGAGGCCGCTACCGCCTCACGGGTCGGCTCTTCCGGCGACCAACGTCCGGCGGTGACGTCGGCTTGATCGCCCGAGCTGCGGAGGCGCCTCGCCGGCGCTCGATCCAGCCCAGGACCTCGCCGAGGTCCCACGCCGCGCAACGCGGTGTCAGATAGAAGCGCTTCGGAAAATCGCCTCGTTGCTCCATCTCGTAAATCGTGGTGTCGGAGAGAGGTACGAGCTGCCGCAATTCCTTCCGTCGTATCACGCGCTTCAGATTCGGTAGGCGCCTGGATGACTGCACTTCAGGCATGTTGTCGGCGATGCCATGGTTTGGCTTTTCTTCCAGGGAGAGGTTTGCCTGCAGATCTCTGCTAACGGTCTTCATGGCCTTACCTAAACTGAGGGGAGCGTGACAGCCACTTGGTGATTCTCGGTGGCGCAGTCGTCGTTCCGCTGATCCAGGCGAGGGCAGCCCTCGATCCAGGCAATCACCTCGGCCGGCACCCACGCGACGCGATTGGGACCGACGCGGCGGCGCTGCGGGAACCGCCCACGCTTCATGTAGCGATAGATCGACGGCCGCGACAAACCGGTCTTCAGGATGACGGTCCTGATATTCCACAGCAGTTCCTCCGGCGGCTCGGAACCGCAGTCAGCGCCATTGTGTAACGTCATCATGGTTCCCCTTCCTGCATCACGCCATGCGAGCGGCTGCGCGCCAGCGAAGCCGGCACCACCTCGGCGGGACGATGGAGTATGAAAGACGGCGTGGAGCGCTCAGAACCCGCGAATTCCCGGATTTCCGTGAGTTGGGCGCCTTCGATCATGTGGGCTGCAACGGAGGTGCCGAGAATGGTCGAGCCGAGCGACGAGACGAGCAGCGCCAGCACGGCGAACGAAGCGAAGGCGGCGGAGCGCCAAGCCTTCTCTTGCGCGCGAGCGCGGGCCAATCGCATGGACCACGCGTGGCGCGCGCGGGCATACGACAGGGCAGCGGCCGGTTCGAGTCCGAGTCCTCCCGCGAAGGCGTGTATCGGGTGCGCCGGCAGGTAGCCGAGAGCGGTCTTGCGTTCCGGGCGGATGAACCACGCGAAGGCAGCGGCCTGCAGCACCAGGCCGAGGCCGAGCGCGGCCTGGTGGGCCTCGGCCGGGTAGTGCCCGTCTTCTGCCGGCCACAGGGCGACGATGAAGCCGGAGAGGCACTGCAGGCCGAAGGCAGTGCCCATGTTGAGCACACCGAGGGCGGCGTTGGCGCGGCCCGACACCTCCTTGGGGAAGTACTGCGCCAGCACGGCGAAGCTGAGCACGGTGGCGGCGCCCGCGGCGGCGATCACGGCGAACGGGACATAGGACGGCACCGGCAGGCCGAGCAGCAGCGCGAGCTGGGCGGCCATGGACAGAGCGAGCGTGCCGCTGAGGAACAGCTCGGTCGGGATGCCCGCGCGGCGCAGGCGCTCGGCGGCGGCTCCCAGCAGCAGGGCGCTCGCGGCGAGCGCCACCGCCATGAAGGTGAGATGCGCGACGACGGCAGGCCGGTCGAGCCCCGCAACATCGGCGAGCCAGGGCGCCGCCCACAGGCCCTGCAGCGAGAAGGACGTGCCGACGCCAAGCGCCGCCAGGGGGGCGATGCGCAGGAAGCGCGGGTCCAGGTAGATGGCGAGGAAGCCGATCTTCGATGAGGCAGCGGTCTGCGTCGGCGACTTCCTCTCCGGCACGACGAGCAGGATGATGAGCGCCACGACCGCCGAGGCCACAGCGAGAGCGGCGAACAGCCCGCGCCAGCCTGTCGCCCGCACCACCGCCTCGGCCGGCCCTGTCGCCGACAGGGCGCCGAGCGCGCCCAGCATGATGTACCAGCCGTTGGCGAGGGCGACGCGCTCG
>DATBKR010000456.1:0-2091 GCA_036555805.1 Hyphomicrobiaceae bacterium
TTCCGGAAGGCATCGCGTGGGGCTGGCGCGTGCTTTCGCCTGAATCGCCGTTCACGGAAGGCGCTGCCTACTCCGACGCCGACACCATCAAGTTTCTCATTCTTCTGACCGATGGCGAGAACAACGTCGGTGGCGGCGGCAATTACCACAACGGCTCCTCGTTCTCGGCCTTCGGATTTGCGGCTTCCGGCCACCTCGGCAACGTCAACGGCTCGGAGGCGCGCCAGGTCCTGGACGCGAAGACGGCGCAGCTGTGCACGAACGTCAAGGCGCGCGGCATTTTCGTGTATACGATCGCGCTGCAGATCACCGACGGCGCCACCCGCACCCTGCTTGCCAATTGTGCGACCCCGGCGTCCGAGTGCCCGGGCGGCCAATGCGCGTACGAAAGCCCGACGGCCAGCGCCTTGGAGACGGTCTTTTCCAACATTGCCCTCGGCATCAATCAATTGCGCGTGGCGCGCTAGCAGGCGGGTGTGCGACAACCATGCTGTTGCTCGGATTTCAATCGGTCTACGTCGTGTGCATCTGCTACACGATCGTGTCCGACTTCCGGACGCTCACCATTCCGAACTGGATCGTCATCGCCTTGGCGTCCAGTTTTGCCGCATTTGCCGCGGTCTATCTGGAACCCGGAGCAATCCCCGTCCACCTGGGTGTGGCGGCCATCTTGTTCCTTCTCTTCACCGCGTTCTTCGTTGCCGGATGGGTCGCCGGCGGGGATGTCAAATTCATCGCCGCGATCGGGTTGTGGATGGGTCTGGAGCACGTCGTGAATTTTGTGCTGCTGACGGCGCTGCTTGGCTCGCTGCTGGCGTTAGCCCTGCTGCAGATCAAAGCGCACGGCTTCCTTGCCCACGGAACATTGGGCAACAATCCGCTGTTCCAGCGCATGAGCAGCTTGGCCGAGCACGGCCAGTGTCCCTACGGTGTCGCAATCGGCATCGCGGCGCTCCTGTCATCGGCGGGGATATTCCAACGATGATGAGATCGCCGCGACTCTGCGCAGGGCGTGAAAGGACGGACGGCGAGAAAGGGCGGGATGCCGCCGCCGAGCTGGAAATCGGAGGCGCCCCACCGAAGCGGCGCCTCCGGCTCTTGTCTTGTCAGCCCGCCGGTAGGTTGGTGGGTAGGCGGCGGGCGGACAAACAGCGGAAACGAGGATCGTGATAGCATGCAACCCCTGATGTGGTACCTGTTGCGGCTATCAGCGTCTTGTCAGACGCTCCCAGCGCGGGCGAGCCGCGCGTGGGCGAGCGTGCTCCGTCTCGGAGGCCTCGCAATAGCCTGGAATCGGCGGACCTTGCGCTGCCAATCGCGCCCCGGCCCGACCCGCCGGAAGCGCAGGGCGGGGCTCGTGGATTTGCTCGTTGCCGATGCTAAGATTGTGGCGCTCGCACCGACGCGCCCGAGATGGCACAGGGGGGCGGCGACTTTCGTTGTGGCCGAGGTGGAATGAGAGTTCTGGTCGTTGAGGACGAGGCTGCGGTTGCAAGCAGCATCAAGGCCTCGCTCGAGCGGAGCGGGTTCAAGGTCAATCTCGCAAGCAACGGCGAGGAGGCTTGGTTTCTCGGCGATACCGAGGAATTCGCGGCCGTGATCCTCGATCTCGGGCTTCCCAGAATGGACGGCCTGAGCGTTCTCAAGCGCTGGCGGTCGGCGGGGAAGCGCATGCCTGTCATCGTCTTGACGGCGCGCGGCACCTGGATGGAGCGCGTCGAGGGCATCGATGCCGGTGCCGACGACTATCTGCCGAAGCCCTTCCAAATGGAAGAACTGCTGGCACGCTTGCATGCCGTGCTTCGGCGATCGGCCGGGCAGGCCATGAATGCCCTGACGATCGGGAGCCTGGTGGTCGATCAGAGGCGCAAGTCGGTGACGGCGAGCGGCGTCCCCGTGGACCTGACGCCGCTGGAGTACAGTCTGCTCTGCTGTTTCCTGCTGCGGCCGGGCCAGGTCATCAGCGCCGCCGAGCTTCTCGACCAGGTGTACGGACACGACAACGAGAAGGACGCCAATGTCCTAGAGGCCCTGCTCGGGCGGCTCCGGCGCAAGATCGGCTCCGACGTGATCGCAACGCGCCGCGGTCAG
>DATBKR010000457.1:0-2794 GCA_036555805.1 Hyphomicrobiaceae bacterium
CCCGGTTGGGCATCTTGTCCACTGGACGGGAGGCATGCTCGATCCAATATTGCTGAAGGTCAGGAGGGCAGACGCTTGAACGACCGGCGGGACGAGGAAGAGAACCGCCTCTCGGCACGGGCCGCGCGCTACGTGCGCGTCGGCACCAACGTCGGGGCGGTGGCGGCGCGCGTCGCCGGGCAGCGGCTGTTCGGCCGCGAGGGCGACGATGCCGCCAACGCGGCGGCCCTGGCGGCGGCGCTGGGCGGCCTCAAGGGGCCGATCATGAAGGTGGCGCAGTTGCTCGCCACCATCCCCGAGGCCCTGCCGGCGGAATATGCGCAGGCCCTGTCGCAGCTGCAGTCGCAGGCGCCGCCCATGGGTCCGGCGTTCGTGCGCCGGCGCATGCAGGCCGAGCTGGGGCCCGACTGGGCGCAGCGTTTCAAGAGCTTCGAGCAGCAGCCGGCAGCTTCGGCTTCGCTGGGCCAGGTGCACCGCGCGGTGGCGCACGACGGCGCCCCGCTGGCCGCCAAGCTGCAGTATCCCGACATGCAGTCGGCGGTGGAGGCGGACCTCAACCAGCTCAAGGTGGTGTTCGCGCTGCACGCCCGCATGAATCCGGCGGTGGAGACGGCGGAGATCCTGAAGGAGGTGGCGGCGCGCCTGCGCGAAGAGCTGAACTACGACCTGGAAGCGCGCCACATGGCACTCTATGCGCTGATCTTCAAGGACGAGCCCACCATCCGAGTGCCCGAGTGGCGCCGCGAACTCTCGACCAAGCGGCTACTCACCATGACGTGGCTCGACGGCCGGCGCCTGCTCGACTACAAGACCGCGCCGGTCGAGGCGCGCAACAGCATTGCCCGGGCGCTGTTCCGGGCGTGGTGGTTCCCGTTCTCGCACTACGCGGTGATCCACGGCGATCCCCACCTCGGCAACTACACCATCTTTGAGCAGGAGGGGCGCCCGGCCGGCATCAACCTGCTCGACTACGGCTGCATCCGCACCTTCCGCCCGCCGTTCGTGCAGGGCGTGATCGACCTTTACACGGGCCTTCTGCAGGGTCGGCGCGACCTGGTGGTGCACGCCTACGAGACCTGGGGCTTCAAGGGCCTCTCCAGCGAGCTGATCGACACGCTCAACATCTGGGCGCGGTTCATCTACGGGCCCCTGCTCGACGACCGCGAGCGCGAGATCGCCGAGGGCACCACGCCCGGCCAGTACGGCCGCAGGGAGGCCTTCACCGTCCACAAACGGCTGCAGGAGAAAGGACCCGTGAAGGTGCCGCGCGAGTTCGTGTTCATGGACCGCGCCGCCATCGGCCTGGGCGGCGTGTTCTTGCACTTGGCGGCCCGCCTCAACTGGCACCGCATCTTCAACGACACCATCGAAGGCTTCGTGCTGGCCGAGGTGGCCGAGCAGCAGAAGGTGGCGTTCGCCGCCGCCGGTGTGCCGCTGCCGGAGGGATTGTAGGTTGGGTCGACGCCGGCGCAGCCGGCGGAAGACCCAACAAGCGTTGTTGGGTCTCGCTGCGCTCGACCCAACCTACGTCAGCCGCGCCGGAAGCGGTATAGCAACCTTCGTCATCCCGGAATTGCGCGGTACGGGGTCTCGCGCTGACACGCTCGCCCGGTATGACAGATCAGCCCCGCACCGTCACCTTGACCGTCTGCGGCGCGCCGGAGGTGGCGCCGCTGCGGTCGGCGACGACGATGTCGAAGCTCGCCTGCTCCGTGCCGCGGCCGTTGTGCACGAAGGCGACCTGACCGGCTTCAAGCTCGGCTTGCGTGAAGCCGGGCACCGCCCTGCGTGGGGCGCCCGCCAGCACGACGAAGCCGTTGCGTGCGTTGGAGACCGCGAACTTCAGGTCCCTGGCGTTGTCGTCGGGGTCGAGCGCGTTGAGGTCCTGCAGGGTGATGGGCACCGAGCCGCCCTTGGAGACCTCGAGCTGCAGGTCGCCGGCGATGATGGGAGGCACGTTCCTCACCTCGGCGGTCAGGTTGCCGCCCACCTCCAAGGCGAGCTTGCCGTACTGGATGTTGCCGCTGACGTTGCCGGACGAGCGGATGTCGATGAGGTGCTTGACCACCACGTCGCCCTGCAGCGTGCCGTGGATCTCGGCGTTGTCGGACTTCAGCTTGCCGAACAGCCGGCCGTTGGGATGCACGAGTACCGATTTCGCCGCAACGTCGCCCTCCAGGTAGCCGAACACTTCGAGCTGACGACAGTTGCGCAGTTCACGCACGCCACGGATGACCGTGTCCTCCGTGACGATAAGCACGCCGTTCTCAGCCACTGGTCTGCCCCGTGTCCCGTCTGCGCCCGACCCGCCAGGATCGGGGGCAAGGTGGGCAGGAATTTGGCTGAAAATCTTCGCTGGCACAAGCGACAACAGGCTGACGCCGCTCGCACTTCGTGCCAGGGTGGCGCGGCCGGCACAGCCGAGGCCGGCATCGACCACTGGGGAGAGAACGTGCCAATGCGAGCCATCGTCGCCTATCTGACCGCCAAGCCCGGCATGGAGGCGAAATTCAAGGAGGCCATGACGGCGCAGGCGCAGCGCTGCCTCGCCAACGAGCCGGGCTGCCTTCAGTTCGACGTGTGCCAGGACCCCAAGTCGCCCGCGCGCTTCGTGATGCTGGAGGTCTACAAGGACGATGCGGCCATCAAGGCGCACCAGGACAGCGTGCACTTCAAGGATTTCCGCCCCGTGGTGAGCGAGCTGGTGGCCGAGCGCAAGGTTGAGGTGTTCACCCTCGTCTCGGAGGGCAGGCCGAAGCGGTAAAGCAATCGTTGTCGTCCCGGAATTGCGCGA
>DATBKR010000458.1:0-11588 GCA_036555805.1 Hyphomicrobiaceae bacterium
GCCATCTATGCGCTGGTCAAAGGCTTGCGGATACCCAAGTCGGCTGCGGACGTGCGCTTGTGATCGGCGTGCCAGGCTTCCGCGATCCGAGAGCGGCGCATCTCACTGCCGGCGGAATCGCGCCTCAGCCGCAGCGTGTCCGAGCCCAGCCCCAGAGCCGGGTCGAAGCACAACTCCTCGTGGTCGACGAGGTCCTCGTGGCCGACGCGATGCCGCGGATGCGCTGCCTCACCGGGGTCTAGAGGCGGTGCTCGACCAAGGCGGGATTGCGATCGTCGCGAAAGCAGCGCAACAAGGGGTTGCGAGCGGGACCTGCCCCCGGCACGAGAATTTTGATGCACCGGGCGACACAGGTCGGCTATAGTTTTGCGGGGTTGGCGGCAGTTGCCCGCACCGCTGCCGCAACAGGGGGACCGGTCTCGCCCGCAGTGGGGCCGGTTCCCGCTCTCTTTTTTGGCCCAGACTTGCCCGTGCGGGTCCATTCGGTCCGTCGGGGCGGTTTCCCACCTCGGTCGTGGGAGGTGCGAGACTGCGTCGCAGCCTCGCACCCGGTCCCGCACTCGGAGCTTCCGAGCCCCTGTTCTCGCCCGCAGTTGGCCAGGATGTTTGACTGCGACCTGTAACGGTCCTATCTCGTAGGCGTAACAGGATTGTAACATCTGTTGGTTTGTGCGCTGCCACCGCGGGCGCCCGAGAGATTCCGGGTGATGGCGCATTCAACGCGATCAGCCATTGCCGAGGAGGACACCGGAGGCCGTCGGCCACACGATTTTCAACTCGCCTTAGACGAGAGGCCTGGGACAGTGATGCGCGTTCTCGTTGTGATCGAGGATCCCGCACTTTGCGCCAGAGTGGTGCAGCTCATCGAGTCTTGCGGGCACAGCGTCGCGCTCGCCCATAAGGACCGCAGCGAGACCCGCCCCGCGCGCCATCTCCGTGCCGCGGTCGTGGCGCCGGCCCGCTTCGATGCCGCGGGGCTCGCGCCGGCCCGCCAGCTGTGCGCCGACGGCTGCAGAGTGGTTGTGCTGGCCGGAACACGCGAGGGCGTCGAGAAGGTCTGCCGTGCGCTTCCGGATGCTGACCCTCTCCTCGCCCAGCCCCTGGACGAAGCCGCGTTCTCCCGCATCCTGTCCCAGATGCTCGCGGGGCCCGCCGGCGAACGGCCCGCCGAGGCGGCCGCCCTGCAATTCGAGGGGTGCACGCTCGATCTCGCGGGCCGCGCCTTCTTCGACGAGAATGGGCGCGAGGTGCGGCTCACGCATCGGGAATTCGAGCTGCTGGCGCTGCTCGCGCGGTGCAGCGGCCGGGCCCTGTCGCGGGACCAGCTGCGCCAGGCCATCTCCGGGCGCGACCATGAGCCCTACGACCGCGCCGTGGACATGCAGGTGTCGCGGCTGCGGCACAAGATCGAGCCGGACTGCCGGCGCCCGAGCTTGATCCTGACGGTCCCCGGCGTGGGCTACAAGTTTGCGGCCCGCGTGCAGCGGGTTGTGCTGCCCGCGGCGCCGCCGACCGCGGCGCCGCAGCCGAACGGCACGGGGGAACTGCGGCAGCTGAGCGTGCTGGCGTGCCAGATCCGCGGCCTGGCGGCCCTCGCGGCGCAGATGAGCGCCGAAGACGAGAGCGCGCTGAGGGCGTCCGTGCACGGCGCGTGCGCCGAGGTCGCGGCGCGGCTCGGCGGGCTCGCCACGCGCATCGTCGGCGAGAGCCTGCTCGTCTACTTCGGGTGGCGCGAGTCGCAGGAGCACGACCCCGAGCGTGCCGTGCGCACCGGGCTCGGCCTCGCGCGGGCCGTGTGCGGCCTCGGTTCACAAGGGGCGCTGCATGGCCACGTCGGCATCGCCACCGGGGTGGCGATGGTGGAGGCGTCCCCCGGCTCGCCCGATGCGTTCACGGCCACCGGCCAGCCCTTGAACCTGGCCCTGCGCCTGCAGGCTGCGGCGCCGTCGGACGGCGTGCTGGTGGCCGGCCGCACGCGCGAGCTGGTCGGCGAGTTCTTCGACTGCGAGCCGGCGGGATCTCTCGTGCTCGCCGATGGCGTGGAGCCGGTGGCGGTGTGGCGCGTGACCGGCGAGCGGGACAATGCCGGGCGCTTCGACGCCCTGCGCAAGGCCGGGATGCGGGACATGGTGGGGCGCCGGCAGGAGATGGAGCTGCTGCGCCGACGCTGGGCGCAGGCGCAGCGGAGCGCCGGGCAGGTCGTGCTCGTCACCGGTGAGCCGGGCATCGGCAAGTCGCGCCTCGTCGCCGAGTTCCAGGAGGAGCTGAAGTCCGCGCCGCATGCCGCCTTGCGCTATTTCGGAGCGCCGGACGAGGCCGACACGCCCCTCTCGGCCGTGATCGGGGAGCTGCAGCGGGCGGCCGGCTTCGACCGCGCCGACACCGCGGGCGAGCGTCTGGCAAAGCTCGCCGCGCTGTTCGAACGGCCATGCGGCGGTCCCCGCGACGACCTGGTGCTGATCGCCGACCTCCTCTCGCTGCCTGCGGACGGCGCGCCCATCCTGCCGCAGCTCACCCCCGCCCAGCGCAGGCAGAGGACGCGGGCGGCCCTGCTGGCGCGCATCGGGGACCTGGCGGCGCGGCGGCCGGTGCTCGTGCTGGTCGAGGACGCGCACTGGCTCGACCCGACTTCGGTGGAGCTTTTCAGCGCGCTCGTCGAGCAGGTCCCCAGGCTGCCCGTCATGCTGCTCATCACCGCGCGCCCGGAGTTCGAGCCGCCGTGGCCGGTCTACGCGCATATGGGCTGCATCACGCTTGGCCGCCTGGGCCGCGAGGATGCGGAAGCGCTGGCCCGGCGCGCCGTCGGCGGCAAGGCGCTGCCGAAGGAGGCGCTGGGCGGGATTCTCGCGCAGTCCGATGGCATTCCGCTCTTCATCGAGGAGCTGATCAAGTCGCTGATCGAGACCGGCACGCTGCGCGAAGAGCAGGACGGGTACGAGATGTTCGGCCCCTATCCTGCGCACGCCGTCCCGAAGACGTTGACCGGCCTGCTGCAGGCCCGCCTGGACCGGCTCGGCCCGGCCAAGGCCGTCGCCCAGACTGGCGCCGTCATCGGTCGCGAGTTCTCGCACGAGCTGCTGAGCGCCGTCGGTCCTGGGTCGGAGCGGGAGCTGGAAGGCGCTTTGCAGGAACTGCTGGCCTCGGGATTGATCTTCCGCAAGGGCGCCGGCACGGGCGCGGTCTACAGCTTCAAGCACGCTCTGGTGCAGGATGCCGCCTATGAGACGCTGCTGCGCGGACCGAAGCGCGCGCTGCATGCCCGCATCGCCGAGGCGCTCGAAAACCGTTTTGCCGAGGTGGTCGAGAACCGGCCCGAGGCGCTGGCCCACCACTGCACCGAGGCCGGCCTGATCGAGAAGGCCGCGGCCCTGTGGGGCGAGGCGGGGCTGCAGTCGCTGCAGCGCTCAGCACTGCTGGAAGCTACGGCACAGCTCAACCGCGCGCTGGCCCAGATCGCAACCCTGCCAGCCACCGCCGAACTGCGCCGACAACAGATCAAGTTCCAGGTGGCGCTGGCCAACGCGCTGATGCACACCGAGGGCTACGCCTCGCCGGCCACCAGGGCCGCCTTCGATCGGGCGCGCGCCTACATGGAACGGGCCGAGGCGCTGAACGAGGCGCCCGAGGATCCGCTGCAGCTGTTCGCGGTGATCTACGGCTTCTGGGTCGGTAACTACGTGGCCTTCAACGGCGACACCCTGCGCGATCAGGCGGCCCAGTTCTTGTCGCTTGCGGAGAAGCAGGGCTCGACGGTGCCGCGCATGGTCGGGCACCGCCTCATGGCAACCTCGCTGCAATGCACGGGCGAGATCGCCGAGAGCCTGAAACACTACGACCGCGCGCTCGCGCTCTACGAACCCGCTGCACGTCGGGCGCTGACCACGCACTTCGGCCAGGACCTGAGCGTGGTGGTGTTGTGCAATCGAGCCTGGACGCTGTGGCTGCTCGGCCGTCCCGCGGCGGCGCGCGCCGACTCTGACCGGGCGGTGAGAGAAGCGCGGGAGGCCGGCCACGCCGGCACCCTGTTGTACGCGCTCGCGCACGCGACGCGCACCTATTTCTGGACGGGGGACTACGCGGAAGCCGGGCCGCTGGTGGAGGAGATCCTGGTGCTGGCGGAAGAGAAGGGGGCCGCAGCCTGGAAGGCATTCGCCATGATGCAGAAGGGCTGGCTGCTGGCGCTGACCGGCGCGGCCGCGGCCGCGGCGCCGATGATCGCCTCCGGGCTCGCCGCCTGGCAGACCACGGGCTCGACCTTGTGGATGCCGTGCTACCTGTCGAATCTGGCGCTCGCCTGCGCGGAGCTCGGCCAGGCCGACGCCGCCGCGCGCCGCATCGGCGAGGCGATTGCGGTCGTGGCGACGAGCAAGGCGACGTGGTGCCAGGCGGAGGTGGAGCGCATCGCGGGCGAGATTGCGCGGCGCGCGCCCGAACCAGAGCCGGCGAAGGCGCAGGCCTGCTTCGAGCATGCGTTGGCCATCGCGCGCGCCCAGCAGGCCAAGGCCTGGGAACTCCGCGCCGCGACCAGCCTGGCGCGGCTCTGGTGCGACCAGGGCCGGCGCAGCGCGGCGCGCGGGCTTCTGGCGCCGGTCTACGCGGGGTTCGCCGAGGGCCTGGATACGATGGACCTGACGGCGGCGAAGGCCTTGCTCGACGGCCTGGGGCCCGAGGCGCCAAGACAGCGGCGGCGTCCCGCTGCGCCGGCCGTCTGAGGCCCGGCTGCTGTTGGCCGCCCAGGGCGCCGGGTACGGACCGCCGGCATCGCTGCGATGCACTCGCCGGATCTTCACGATCCGGTCTTGGATTTGTACAACGCGCAGGCACCAGTCCGCTTACATTGCGCCTCGCGGTCCCCGCCGCGCCAGCAAGGAAGACTCAAGCCATGGCCTTGTCGATTGCGCCCATTACCCCCGCCGTCGGCGCCGAGATCTCGGGCGTCGACCTCGCCGCGCTGAGCGATGCCGAGTTCGCCCAGATCGAGGCCGCATGGCACCGGCACTCGGCGCTGCTGTTCCGCGGCCAGCGCCTTGCCGGCGACGACCTGTTGCGCTTCAGCCGCCGCTTCGGCGAGCTCGACCCGCCGCCCAACCAGGAGCAGGGCCGCATGAGCCCACCGGGCTACCCTGACATCTACGTCGTCTCCAACGTGCTGGACGAGAAGGGACAGGCGATCGGCGCGCTCGGTGCCGGCGAGGCCGTGTGGCACACGGACATGAGCTATCTGGAGCTGCCGCCCGATGCGTCCATGCTCTACGCGCTGGAGGTTCCGCCCGAGGGCGGCGACACCTGGGTGTGCGGCATGGCGGCGGCATGGGCCGGGCTGCCCGAAGCCATGAAGGCCGAGGTGCGCAGGCGCCGCATCAAGCACGACGGCACCTACAACAGCGGCGGGTACCTGCGCCAGGGCGTGGAGGCCACCGACGACGCGCACAAGGCGCCCGGAGCCTGGCATCCCGCGGTCTGCCGGCATCCGCAGAGCGGCGTTCCCTGCCTCTATCTGGGGCGCCGGCGCAATTCCTACGTGGAGGACCTGTCGCGGGCAGAGTCCGACGCGCTGCTCGACGCGCTGTGGGCCCATATCGACCGACCCGAGTTCGCCTACGCGCACAAGTGGCGCGTGGGCGATCTGCTGCTGTGGGACAACCGCTCCACCATGCATCGGCGCGATCCGTTCGACGCCAAAGCGCGCCGCATCATGCACCGCACGCAGATCAAGGGCCGTGTGCGCCCGCAAGCCTATCTCCTCTAGCCCTGTATAAATGGGTGACATGGGCGACGCACGCGCGAGCGAGTTTCCTTGGCGGCGCTCGGCCGATCAGAGCGCCGCGACGCCCGCGCACCACACCGTTGTCGTCGTCGGTGCCGGGCCGGTGGGTCTGGTGGCGGCGCTCGGCTTGGCCCGGAGGGGGCATCGCGTGGTCGTCATCGACCGCAAGCGCACGCTCTCGGAGGGCAGCCGGGCCATCTGCTGGTCCAAGCGCACGCTGGAGATCGCAGACCGGCTGGGCCTCGCCGGGCCCCTCGTAGAGCGCGGCGTGACCTGGCAGAGAGGCCGCGTGTTCTTCGGCGAGCGAGAGGTCTACGCCTTCGACCTGCTGCCCGAGGAGGGCCATCGCTGGCCGGCCTTCATCAACCTGCAGCAGTACCTGTTCGAGGCGTGCTGCATCAACGCCGCCGGCAAGGACGAGCGCATCGATCTGCGCTGGCGCGAGCAGGTGAGGGGCATCGAGCAGACGGCCGACGGCCAGCTGCTCGAGGTGGAGACGCCCGAGGGCCGCTACCGCATCCTGGTCGACTGGGTCATTGCCGCCGACGGCGCGCACTCCACGCTGCGCCCGCTGATGGGCCTCGGGTTCGAGGGGCGCTCGTTCCAGGACCAGTTCCTGATCTGCGACATCAAGATGAAAGCGGAGCGGCCCACCGAGCGGTGGTTCTGGTTCGATCCGCCGTTCAACCGCGGCTATTCGGCGCTGTTGCACAAGCAGGCCGATGACGTGTGGCGCCTCGACTTCCAGGTGGGCGACAAGGCCGACCGCGACGAGGAGGTGAAGCCCGAGAACGCCGCCCGGCGTGTGCGGGCGATGCTGGGAGAGGAGGCCGAGTTCTCCTTCGAGTGGATCAGTCTCTACCGCTTCCACTCGCGTCGCATGGCGCGTTTCCGCCACGGCCGGGTGCTGTTCGCCGGGGATGCGGCGCACCAGATGTCGCCGTTCGGGGCGCGCGGCGGCAACAGCGGCGTCGAGGATGCCGACAACCTCGTCTGGAAGCTCGACCTCGTGCTCAGGGGGATGGCGGCCGAGGCGCTGGCGGAGAGCTACGACAGCGAGCGCACGCGGGCCGCGGACGAGAACCTGCGCATCACCTCGCGCACGGCGGATTTCATCTCGCCCAAGGGCGAGGCGAGCCGCACGTTCCGCGACGCCGCCCTGGCGCTGGCCGAGACCGAGCCGTTCGCGCGCCGGCTGATCAACTCGGGGCGGCTTTCCACGCCGCCATGCTATGACGGCTCGCCGCTCAACGGGCCCGATGACTTCGCGCCCGGCGAGGCCCCGGCAACGCGGCCCGGCGCGGCGGCGCCTGACGCGCCGCTCGGCGCAGGCTGGCTCCTCGACCGGCTGGGCAGGGGCTTCGCCGGCGTCTGGTTCGGGCGCGGCCATGCGCCGACCGACGCCGCGCGGGTTGGCGCAGAGCTGGAGGCGAGCGGTCTGCCGGCGAGCGGCATCACCCTGGTGGAGGAGGCAACCGCGTGCCGGCGCTATGGCGCGGAGCAGCGCCCCGCGCTTTATCTCATACGCCCGGACGGCCATATCGCTGCGCGCTGGCGCACGGTCGCGCCGGGCGATGTAGCGGCGGCGCTGGCCCTGGCTTCAGGCCGCGATGCCCCTATCCAAGCAACGGCACAGCCGTAGGTGCACGATGGCCCTGAAACGCGACCCCAACATCGCCGATCCCGACGGCATCTATAACGCCCTGATCGAGGCCCACGCCGGCCTCACGGAAGCGGAAAGCCTGGCGCTCAATGCGCGCCTCGTCCTGCTGCTCGCCAACCACGTTGGCGATGCGGCGGTGCTGCGAGAAGCCTTGGCGACCGCGCGCAGGTCCGTCGGGCGCTCGAGCTGATGCGGCGCGCGCGATTTTTTGCAGCCGACGGGAACACGGTGGCCCATGGCGCGCCCATGGCGCCACGGGCCGCGTTTCGGTCTTGCAAAAAGGGCGTTTCTGTGCCTCTTGGCGGGGCAGGATCGCGCGGCGGCGGCGAGCGGGCACCGCCCCCGCCCATCTCCAGCTAAAGTTTCCGAAGGCTAGAGGCCATGAAGGTCAGGAACTCGTTGAAATCGCTGCGCGGGCGCCACCGCGACAACCGCTTGGTGCGCCGCAAGGGACGCATCTACATCATCAACAAGACCAACCGCCGCTTCAAGGCGCGGCAGGGCTAGCCGCTTGCGCCGGCTGCGCTTTTGACCGGCCGTCGCGCCACGGCTATGCTGGCGTCATGTCATTCCGCTCGCCGCTCAATCTCGGGTTGCTTGTCGCCGCCTTGGCGCTGCTGGGCCTGACGGGGCCGGGCTGGGCGCAGGATGCGCCCGCGCCGGGAAGGCACCCCAGCCTCAGCGCCGGCCCGCCTAAGACGCCAGCCGAGCGCGACGCGGTCCTTTCGGACCTCTATGGGCAGCTCGCCAGCTCCGAGGACGAGCTGGCCGCCAAGTCGGTGGCTGACAACATCGAGCGCGTCTGGGTGCACTCGGGCAGCCCCACCGTCGACCTCCTGCTCGGGCGGGCGCTGCAGGCGGTGTCCGAGAAGGACTACGGCAAGGCCCTGCGATTCCTGGATCGCGTGGTCGAGCAGGCGCCGGACTTCACGGAGGGCTGGAGCCAGCGCGCTTACGTACACTTCCAGCTCAACGATGTGCGGCAGGCGCTGGGCGACCTGCGCCGCACGCTGGCCCTCGATCCCAGCCACTTCAAGGCGCTCGACGGCCTCGCCCAGGTGCTGCGCGACATTGGCGAGAAGCGGGCCGCCCTGCAGGTGCTGCGACGCCTTGCCGACGTGCACCCCTACTGGCCCGGAACCCAGCAGGCCATCGACGAGCTCTCCCGCGAGGTCGAAGGCCAGGGGATTTGAGCCGCCGGCCGGTCAAGTCCGGCTCTCGCCCCGGACGTCAACGGGCTTGACTCGTTAGCAGTCTGTTTACCTCGTTTGCGGGCATGCCACCGGGGCCTCTCGACGTACCCGGACGAATCGTCCACACTCGCGCCCAAGCAAGGTCGCGCCGCGCGCATTGCGGGCTGCTCCGGGCCCGTGGGCCGCGCGGCGCGGACGAACGGAATGGAGACGCGCCATGACCATGGATGCACGGCAGCTCATAACTTGGCTGGTGGTCGGCCTGATCGCCGGCTGGCTGGCTCACCTCTTCGTCGGCGG
The DNA here is from genome assembly GCA_036555805.1 of Hyphomicrobiaceae bacterium. Classification (GTDB taxonomy): domain Bacteria; phylum Pseudomonadota; class Alphaproteobacteria; order Rhizobiales; family Hyphomicrobiaceae; genus AWTP1-13. The sequence goes on from DATBKR010000458.1 coordinate 8,924, forward strand.
TCCCTCCAATATCCTGGGCTATCTCATCGCCGGCCTGATCGGCGGCTTTGTCGGCAGCTGGCTGTTCAACGCGGCAGGCTGGAACCTCAACCTCGGCAACGCCCTCATCGAGGCCATCGTCACCTCCGCCATCGGTGCCGCCATCCTGATTTTTCTGGCCAAGGTGCTGCTGGTCCTGCCATGAGCGTACTGCACCGGACCCTGCGGCGTCTGACGCCACCACGCGGAACTATTCCGATATACGTCTACTGACGTCACCTTCAGGGATGCCGCGGGCTTCGCGTCGGCGTCAGCGGGCAAACGTCACCCCGCAAGCGGTGTCGGTCTCGTCGCCTCAATGCATCACGTGCCGAAGACGCGCGCAAAGATGTCGTCCACGCGCTTGGTGTGGTAGGCGAGGTCGAACAGGGCCTCCAGCTCGGCCGGCGACAGGACCTTGGAGACCTCGGCGTCGGCCTTCAGCAAGGCGAGGAAATCCTCGCCCCCCTGCCACACGCGCATGGCGTTGCGCTGAACCAGGCGGTAGGCGTCCTCGCGCGCCAGTCCCTTGTCCACCAGCGCCAGAAGCACCCGCTGTGAGTGCACGAGGCCGCCGAGGCGGTCCAGGTTGCGGGCCATGTTGTCCGGATAGACCACCAGCCTGTCGATCACGCCGGCCATGCGCGCCAGAGCAAAGTCGAGCGTCACCGTGGCGTCGGGCCCGATCATGCGCTCCACCGAGGAGTGGGAGATGTCGCGCTCGTGCCACAGGGCCACGTTTTCCATCGCCGGCAGCGCGTAGGCCCGCACCATGCGCGCGAGCCCGGTGATGTTCTCGCTCAGCACTGGGTTCCTCTTGTGCGGCATGGCCGAGGAGCCTTTCTGCCCCTCCGAGAAGAACTCCTCCGCCTCCAGCACCTCGGTACGTTGAAGGTGGCGGATCTCCACTGCCAGCCGCTCCAGCGACGAGGCGATCACGGCCAGCGTGGCGAAATACATGGCGTGCCGGTCGCGCGGGATGACCTGGGTGGAGACCGGCTCCGGCATGAGACCCATCTTCTGCGCCACATAAGCCTCAATCCGCGGGTCGACATTGGCAAAAGTGCCGACCGCACCGGAGATGGCACACGTGGAGACCTCGGTGCGCGCGTGCGCCAGCCGCGCCTTCGCGCGTTGGAACTCGGCGTGGGCGTAGGCGAGCTTCACCCCGAAGGTGGTCGGCTCGGCGTGGATGCCGTGGCTGCGGCCGACGGTGGGCGTCAGCTTGTGCTCGAAGGCGCGCCGCTTGAGGGCGGCGAGCAGCGCGTCGATGTCGGCGGCCAGCAGATCGGCGGCGCGCACCAGCTGCACGTTGAAAGCCGTGTCGAGGATGTCGGACGAGGTGAGCCCCATGTGCACGAAGCGTGCGTCCGGCCCCACATGCTCGGCAAGGTGGGTCAGGAAGGCGATGACGTCGTGCTTCACCTCGCGCTCGATCGCGTCGATGCGCGCCACATCGAATTGGGCCTTGGAGCCCTTCTCCCAAATGGTCCGCGCCGCCTCCTTCGGGATCAGCCCTAGCTCGGCCATGGCCGAGACCGCATGCGCCTCGATCTCGAACCAGATGCGGAAGCGCGTCTCCGGCGCCCAGATGCGGGCCATGTCGGGACGGCTGTAGCGCGCCATCATGGGGCTCGCCTCGGTCGGGCCATTGCGTCCTCGCCCTAGCACGCGAGGCCGCGCGCGCCTACCCCCGGAGTGCAAGCCCAAGTGCAAGCCCCCCGGGCCGCGTCCTGAGCGTCCCTGCCCGTGCACCCGCTAGCGGCCCGGGGCGCACGCCTGGTCCAATTAGGGGAGGCCAGGACGCCTCAGCGGGGAGCCGTCCCGGCCTCGATGACCTACTGATGTGGGTTGAGCAGGTCAGACTACCACAACGTGTCGGCGAGGGCATATATTCCGATGCGCAGATTTCCCTTGTGACGCAAAGTTGACTTTGTGGGATGTCTCGACAATAGTGCGCCGCAATCTCGGCGCTGGCCGCCGGCACGTTGCCCTTCGCCGGCCCTCACAACGAGAAAAATCGCAGGAAAATTAATCATGTACGCTGTCATCAAGACCGGCGGCAAGCAGTATCGCGTCGCCGCGGATGAAAAGCTGACGATCGAAAAGATCGCCGGCGATGCGGGCGCCGAGGTGGTGTTCACCGACGTGTTGATGCTTGGCGGTGACGGCCTGGAGGCCAAGGTCGGCACCCCGGCGGTGCTCGGCGCCAAGGTCGTGGCCGAGGTGGTCGAGCACGGCCGCGCGGCCAAGGTGATCGCCTTCAAGAAGCGCCGGCGCAAGAATTCTCGCCGCAAGCGCGGCCACCGCCAGCACCAGACTGTCGTGCGGATCAAGGAGATCGTCGGCGCCTGACGGCCGCCGCAGAGAGGTTAGAGAGCAATGGCACACAAGAAGGCAGGCGGCTCCTCGCGCAACGGCCGCGACACGGCGGGACGCCGGCTCGGCGTCAAGCGCTACGGCGGCGAGCAGGTGCTGGCCGGCAACATCCTGGTGCGCCAGCGCGGCACCAGGATGCACCCCGGCGCCAACGTCGGCATGGGCACCGACCATACGCTGTTCGCCCTCGCCGAGGGCAGCGTGGAGTTCGCCACCAAGCGCGGCGGTCGCGTCTACGTCTCGGTCAAGCCCGCGCCCAAGGAAACGG
>DATBKR010000459.1:0-6208 GCA_036555805.1 Hyphomicrobiaceae bacterium
GGCACCATCGCCAACCAGCGCTCGGCCCTCGTGCGGCCACCCATCCCCGTACCGCCGGAGTCGAGCGCGGTGCACCACCTGATCGACGAGGATCTCGCGTTCGCGCCGCAGCTCGACGAGGTGCTCGACCAGTTCAGGGGCGCCGACGCCTACGTCGCCCACAACGCCGACTTCGAGCGCTCATTCCTGCAGCGGCACTTGGGCGATGCCGTGTGGGCCTGCACCTACAAATCCGCCCTGCGGATCTGGCCGGACCTGCCCTCCCACTCCAACCAGGCGCTCCGCTACCGCCTGGGGCTCGTCAATCCGTTCAACATCGACCGCCACACGCTCAGTCCGCACCGCGCCCTCTCGGACGCGATCGTCACCGCGGCCGTATTCAATGAGATCGCCAAACACGCAACCTGGCCGGAGCTCAAGAAGTACATCGCCGACCATACGCCGTACCGCACCACCTTCCGCGACATCCACGAGCTGACGGTCGAGGGCAAAAGGGTTCTGATGTTTGAGATCCCCCCGGCATCCCCGGGTCATGGGCAGGCGAGCGTTAGATGATGCCCGCTAATTGCCATGCGTGAACGTGCTGCCGCTTGCGTCACGCCGCGACGCGGCCGATATTCCTCCGGCCGATGCGGCCCGCGGTGGGCCGCAACTCATGTTGGGCTGGACCCACACGCCGGCAACCGGCCAACGAGACCTCCCCCAAATCTGAGCTGCCTCTGGACCCAGCGTGGCGGTCCCAAAGCAATCGGCTCCTTTCACGCACATCGAGAAGGCTTTGCGACATGCGAACCACAGGAACGGTCAAGTTCTTCAACTCGGCGAAGGGCTTCGGCTTCATCACCCCCGACGAGGGCGGCAAGGACGTGTTCGTGCACGCCACGGCCGTCGAGGCGGCCGGCATGCGGGCGCTAAATGAGGGCGACCGCGTCAGCTTCGAGCTGGAGGACGACAGGAAAGGCCGCGGCAAGCAGGCCGGGCAGCTGCAGAAGGCCTGATCGGCGCTAGGACTCTTCTTCATAAAGTGGCCCCCGATGGTGCGCACCATCGGGGGCTTTTGACGGTTCAGGTCCGCACCTTCGCGCGGCCGTTGTGGGCCGACTGCTCTTTCCTTGGTTCGTTCTTCGCGAACTTGGCCCGCAGCGCCTCCATCTGCTCCGCGCTCGGCAGCCGCTTGCCCTGTGCACGCACGACGGGCGTCCTGATCTTGTGCCACGCACGCCCGACGCCTCGCTTGAGCCGCTCGCCCAGCCACCCTGCCATCAAGATCGGCGATAAGGGCTCAGCCGGCCGCGAGCCTACTGGCTTCATCGCTTGTCTCATCTCGTCCCCCTCCCGTTGCGGCTGATTCGTTGTCGAGAATAGCAACTCCGCGGGCTTGCCCTTCTCTGCTACCTGGGGATGACGCAGCGAAACGAAAATACCCCGGCCAGCGGGAGGCTGGACCGGGGTTCGGCGTCACTTGACGACGCGCAAGGCCTGTTGAGCAAGCGGCTTCCGAGGAGGCCGCTTCTGCGTGCCCTCCTGACGCCGGGAGACGCACTCCAGGACGACCGTCCGAAGATGATCGCCGCCGCGGCCCCGAGCACGCCCAAGAGCACGAGGCGGACCCATTGGCGGTCGCGCCGTGCGTACTCGCGCAAGGCGAGCAGGACGGCCGCCGAAACCGCTGCAAGGGGCCCCGGGATGTCGTGGGACCAGTCCACGAGGCTCAGGCGGAGTATCCGGTAAGGGTCCCACCCAGGGCGATTGCAACAGCCCGGCGCAGTAAGTAGAACACGCAAGTAAGCATGTTTGGCCCCCTCCTACGGGGCGTTCCAAAGCGGTGGGAGAGGAGTCAGGCGTGAGGGGCGGCCGGACCTCGACGCAGCACTTGGCTGGGGTCCGGCCGCCGTGCGATCACCGAGAGGGGACGGACAAAAGAGGGCCCTTGCGTGCGGACCGCCTAACGATAAACCGTGTTCACTCCCCCATACCCCTGCGTTATGCTTCGCATTGCTTTACACGCGCAAGGGAAGGGCCATGCCGAGGTCACGAGGCCGAAGAAAGAAGCCGGAGACGACCAAGATCAAGCTGGCACCTCCGGTGCTTGAGGCCTTCAAGCAGCAGCGTGAGGAGTTTCGCAAGAAGTTCGGTCGCGAGCCGGGGCCAAACGATCCGATTTTCTTCGACCCCGACAGCGACGAGCCGGTGCAGATCTCTGGACTGCGCATGGAGGCCGACATCATCGCAGCCTTGAACAAGGCCGGTGCTCCGCCCGAACTTGCCTACGCCTACAAGAAGACCGGCTTGCTGAGCTTGGGCGGCGACATGAGCCTGTGGCCGAGGGAGCATGTCAAGGAGTGGCAGGCCGCAGTTGCCGAGTATCACCTGATCGAGCAGGCCAGGAAGGAACGCGGTGCAAAGCCCGAAGACTGGCACACCGAGATCCCCGAGCTGCTGGTGTCCCCTTCTCGCAGGAAGACTTCGATCACGTCCGAGCCTGCCTAAGGGCTATGGCGCCCATCGAGGCCAGCCGACCCATGAACCTGGCGGCGCGCATCGAACTCGCCGCCGCGGCCCTGGCTACGGCCTGCGAGCATGCCTTCGACGGCGCGCACGCGACGGGACACTCGGAGCGCGCCGAGGACCTCTATGAGAAGGCCGAAGAGCTGGTCATTCGCCGCGCGAGAGAACTCTACGCGCAGGGGCCACAGGAATAGGTTCAATCCGGGCTTGGGGGTGTCGGCCGGACCTGAACCTATTCGTGGAGCAGAGAGCTAAGACTTGAGACGGGCCCCCGATACCAGGCGGAACAGATAACGGAGCTTGACGTTTACGTGATAAGGACTCTGTGGGGACCAGCAGACAATGCCGCCAGAAGCGGATCGTCCAGTGCGTTGGCGAACACTGGCCGCAGAGGCGTTCGCCGTCGCCGAGGAGATGACCGATCCGGTCGCGAGACAAATCATGCTGGCTATCGCCGAGAAGTACAGGGAGTTGGCTGAGCGGGCCGAGAGACGCCGCGAAGGGCACGACCCCAAGTAAGGCGACATCAAGCCTATCGGCCACGGGATTGCCTTCATTTATACTGGAACGCCTCTTCCTCACGTGAGTTAGCCGCACATGCCAACGCAGATTCTCAACGATCCAGCACATTGGCGGCAGCGTGCACAAGAGATGCGCAGCATCGCGGATCAGATCGACGATCCGGAGGCGAAGAAGGAGATGCTGGAGATTGCTCAGCAGTACGAGCAGATTGCCGCGATTGCCGGGAAACGGGCCATCACAGCTAAGCCGTAGGCGGCCCGCGGAAGCGAAGTGCGCTTTTGGCCACGCCGCAGCCGTGCAGCGTTCCGGGAGGTGCTGCCGGGGATGCCCGAGGAGCAGGCGAAGCTGGAGACCATCCAGGCCATCGCCTACGCGGCGGCGCAGCACACCAAGTGGTTCTGGGGCGGGGTGTACAGGTAGAACCGCGCACCCACCGCTGAATATTTCTGTCAAATTTCAGAAAACCTTCATGACCTCCCTACCCCGGTCGTGGTCCTTACGCCGCCGGCGCGGAGGGGGTTCTCCACCACATGAATGATCCCGCGAGCGCAATTTTCGTGGCTCTTTGGAGGCGAATGAGATGAGATTTCAACGCGCACGTATAGCTGCTATCGGGCTTCTGGCGGCGATGGTCGCTGCCGCGGCCGTGGCCCCGGCTGAAGCCGCGACCAGGGCGCAGCCCAAGAAGGTGCAACGAGTGGATGGATGGGGGACCCCGTACTACCTCACGGGTGGCAAGGAGATTTTCGCCCCAACCTCTTCCTCGTTCGGCGCATATCCCAACTGGGCGCGCGTCGCGTTCGACCACCAGGGCGGCTAACGGGAACACCGCACCCTAGAACGCAAGCGAGCCGCCGGGCAACCGGCGGCTCGCTGTTCTTTTTTCGGTATCAGGCCGCCGCCGCTCTCGGCGGTGCGGGGGCCATCTGGAACGGTTCTCAATCTTGGACTTTCGGGTGTCCCCCGTTCTGGGGATACGGGCGCTATGTAGCGCTCCCCATGTGCTGGCATGGAGGGGACCCTTTCGGGCTGCCCGGCTATACCGTCAGGACTCGACCCAAAAGGGGCAGGCCGCGTCAGGCTTTGTAGGAAAGCACTGGAGCGGCCTCTGTTCCACTCCGGACAGTTCCTCGGCGGAACTGGACACCCGAGAATTCCAGTTATCGGGAGTGCCGCACTCAAGCCTTGAACGGCGTCAACCGCACTTGATGTACTGCTTTGCGCGCCCATTCCGCGATGATGGCATGCACGGCATCGGGGTGCACGTCATGCCCGCCGCCCTGCATCATTCGCGCGTAATTCTCGGCCTGCCTTCTGATGTGCTCGGGAACCTCAAGGTCAAAACTCTGCTCCAGGGAATCATCAGGCTTGGGAATGGGCCTTCCCAGCTTGAGCGCCGCATCTTTCCACTCTTCGATCGCGCCCTGCACGTTCTGAAGCGCCTCATATGCGTTTTCGCCGTCTGACATGCACCCAGGGAGGTCCGGCACAAGCGCGACCCAACCGCCCCCATCTTCGGGGGTGAGGGGCCTTAGAACGACGGGGTACTCTGGTTTCACGGTCATTGTCCTGCTCCGGTCACAGCGTCGACAAACTGAACAAGCCGCTTGATGTAGATGGCCTTAATTGGCCGACCATACGCGACCGTCAGAATCTCTCTTTGGCTGGGGTGAGCCACCTTGTAGTGACTGCCCCCAGACGGCTTTAGACATTGGATTCCGTAGGTTCTACAGACAAGCTCGATATCAGCGATCTGCCAATCGCCCGCCGGGTTTGCTCGCATGCCCTGCAGGCGCTTCTCCCCTTGCGACATCGCCACTCGGCCCGATTCTGAGATAGGGCGGCTGTAAAATCACTACAGCAACACTGTACCATTGATTCGGACTCAATGCCTCGCGCCCGGCTCCGCCAGTAGGGGCGAACCAGCGGCGCACCCCCGCTCGTTACCGCGGCGGCGGCTTGTAGGGCTGCTCCAGCGAGCACCACACGCAGTACCGAATAGAGCCCGACGGATCGGTTGCAATGTTCCACCCGCCCTTGAGGAGGACGGCTCCGGCGAGCACATATGTGACGATCAGCGCCCATCTCTCCTTGCGTGGCTTCGCCTTGAACCACGTGACGAGTTCTGGCGCCTCGCGACGCTTGCGTAGAGTGATGAGCAGCGCGACAAAGGCCGCAATGATCACCGCCGTCAGCAGTAGCGCTCTCGCGCCACCCGATTCATAGATGGTGAGCAGGATGACCCACACGAAGGCCGCGCCGACCACGGCAGCGACGATGCTGAACCAGGCGAGCACGAAGACGCCGACCAGGAGGGCGAACCTAAGCAGCTTTTCACCCATGGCCGCACCAGTCCCTGCGCTTCGGACACCGTGTCGCGCTGCACGGGTACACCTCGGCGAGCCCCTCGCTGATCAATGTCTGGCCCACGTCGGTGCCTTTGGCCTTCAAGATGGCGCAGGATCGACCGAAATTGCATCGCTGCGTACCCTCGGTTCTTGGACGGCAAGAACAGCGCACCTCCGTCAGGTCCAGATCGCCCGCGTTGATGAGCGCCCGCAGACGCCTATCCGCCTTCACGCCGAGGGCGCGCTCCTGCGCGCACTTCGCCCGGAAAGTCTCGGGCGTGTTGAAGCCGACCAGGCGGTAGACCTTGCCGCGGACGGAAATCGTGTCGCCGTCCGAGACATGGATCTCGCTCTTGTCGATGGGCTGGGCGGCTGCGGCCGAGGCCAGCAGCGCCAGCATGGCGAACGTCAACATGTGGTTCATGGGTGGACCTCCCCTCCGTGATGGCACCCGGATCTGCTCAGCCCATCACTCCCGCCGATCAGCGGCCTGCCGCCAAGCCTCGGCACCCATGGTCATTACAGCCGCAGCTACCGAAAGCCCGAGGTTGGCGCCCCATAGCGGGCCGACATCGCCCCACTGCACCAGGTCCTTGGTGATGCAGACGAGCCAGACGAGCGCGAAAGCGCTCCCTCCGCGGCTAAATACGTTGGACATGCATGAACCTCCCTCCCGCTATCGGCATTCAAGATACTGCACCCAACCGATCGCGACCCCTAAGACGTCGCCGACCTTGCCCCACATGGCATTGCCCGTTTCGCGGTCGAGACGGATGACGATCACGCTGGCTGATGGCGTAATCTTCGTCGCAATCAGCACCTGTTTGTCA
>DATBKR010000460.1:0-9187 GCA_036555805.1 Hyphomicrobiaceae bacterium
CCACGTCGCCCCAGACGAAGCCTGTCGGCAGGCCACGCCGCAACTCTCCGCGCTGAGCCTTGTTGCGGATGCCGCCGTTGAGACGGGCTCCGAGCACGTGCAGCTCCGCCTCGCTCATCGTGCCCTTCAAACCGAGCAGGAGACGGTCGTGGAACAGCGCCGGATGGTAGATGCCGTCGCCATCGCCGATCAGCGTGTCGGTTAGGCCGGCGAGATCGATGAGGCGGTGCCAATCGGCATTGTTGCGCGCAAGGCGCGACACCTCCAGACCGAGCAAGGCGGACGGCGTGCAGCTGGCCGCCATACGGGTGGCCGATCTCATCATCTGCCCCGTCATGGTCGACCTGTTCTCGCTGGCCGGCCTGCAGGACACCGCCCGCATGCTGGAGAAGGCGGGCAACCTCAAGGCCGCCGTGGCGGTGATCAACAACCTCGACGAGGCCGGCTCGGCCGCCAACCTCGGCGAGGCGGCGGCGGTCCTGAAGGCGATCGGCATGCCGATGAGCCCGAAACCCATCTGGCACCGGCCGGCCTACCCCCTCGCCGTCAAGAAGGGGCTTTCGGTCACGGAGCTTGGCGCCAGGCAGAAGACGGCGGCCCACGAGATCAGGGACCTGTGGGCCTTTCTCGACAAGCGCGCGGGCCAGCTCAAGCCGGCCAGGGAGCACCAGTCATGAGCAAGCGCAAGGCGCCGCCGGTCGCCGTGGTAGATCGCAAGGGCCTGATGAGGGCGTTGACCGACTGGGGGCGAGCCCGGTCGATAGAGCCCCCACAGCCGGCCCGGGAGCCGGGCGCCTATGTTCCGCCGAGCCGCCGCACGAAGAAGACGTTCACGACCTGGATGGACAAGGCGGCGCTCGACCAGATCAAGGCCCTGGCCGCCCACCGGAAGGTTTCGCAGCAGAAGCTGATCGCCGAGGCGTTCAACCTGCTGTTCGAGAAGCACGGGCTCCCGCCCATTGCCACGTAGGTGGTCAGCCCTCGGGCGCGTGGCCTCTTCCTTCGGGCTCGAACTCGTAGGGATGCCGATGCACGATGACAAAATCCTGCTCGGCGAGCAGAGCCCGGTAGTGCGGCCGGAGCCGCTCCACCTCGCCTTCCTTCGATCCGACCCAGGGGCCCAGGTGGCGGATGCGGTCGGGGAGCGCGTCGAATTCGCCCTCGCGGCAGATCAGGTGGAGGTCCTTGTCGGACCCGCTGCGCCAACATTTGTACCTGCAAACAGACATGCGCTGCGCTCGTCCTCATTGAGCGCCCGCCATCCCTCGCGTAAATCGCGCCGCTGGTAGTGTACCGCATCGGCGGGCCGAGGGGAGCACCGCCCTACCGCCTTCGCTTAGGCCGCGGCGTGGCTTTCGGCACCAGCCGGTCTGACCAGCTCATGCCGTCCAGGTCCTTGAAGCTGTATCGCACGCCGGCCTTCTCCGCCTCGACATCGAAACATCCGGGGCAGAGCCGGCGCCAGCGGTTGAGCACCACGGTGCGCGACGCCTCCTCGGGCTCGACGCGGTAGCTGACAGGGTTCGCGTTCTTGCACTTGTCGCAGGTTTCGGCGCGGAATGTGACCATTCACAAAATGTAGTCGCGACCGGCTCACGGTGCAGCGGGCAGGCGCCAGTTAACCCGGATCGGCTACCGTCGGCGGTGTTGCCCAGAGCCCGGGTGGCTGCCCGCCCGGGGCTCCCATACAGCTCAGGCCCCGGCCACTCCTTCGGCCGGGGCCATTTCTCTGCGCGGCTGACGCCCCCCGACCTCGGGCCGGTCCGTGACCACCGGCCCACTCCTGTTTTCCTTCGCCCATTGTAGGCTTGCCGCCTAGGGTCCGCCCACGGGTGCGGGGAGGGCAACGGATTGGGCCGCGCGGGGCCCAATCCTCGCTGAGTTCCGGCCACACGGGCGGGAGGGCTCGGTGCGTTAAGGCGGGAAGGCCTCGGGTGGCGAATGGACAAGGGCCCCCATCAGCACAAGCGCAATGGTGGCCGCCAGCACAAGGATCGCAATCCGCTTCATGGCAACAGCAGAGACTCCGGGCGATCTCGACTTATTCCCATGTCAGGGCCGGGGCGGCGGAACCCAGCCGAAGCGCCAGCGTTAACCATGGCGCGCCGGGCTACCCCGCGCATAGGCATGACCCCACCGGCGCGTTCGGTGGTTACGCCCCAAGCCAGCGTGACCGCATCGGGCACCCCAGCCACCCCGGCGTGGGGTGCCCGATTTGCTGCGCGGCCGGGGTCGAGGAGATATCTGGGCGGCGGCTACGGCGCACCTTCTCCAAGCGGAGGGCAGGCAGGATAGCCGATCGGGCACCCCGGAGGGAGGTGCACCGGGATGCCCGACAGTCGTGCCCCATGCGAGCTCGGGGCGCGACCCCGCGAATGCGCCGGACGGAGGGGCTGGCCCGGGCGCCTGGTCGTGGTTAACGTTGGGGATCGGGGCGGGTTCCGCGGGGCAGGGCCACCTGCCGGCGCCGCCGACACGTCCGCACCGACGTGTCGGAGTTCGGCGGCAATGCCGACGCGTCACCCCGTGAGAAACCGCGACGCCACTCTCCGCGGGGACGTCGCGGCCCTCTCAGCCCAGCGAGGGAGTTTTGTCGTCAGGAGCGCTGGGCAAAGCTTACCTCTTAGATGTGGGGATTGCCGCTGAACCCGGCGAGCCCAATGATCGAGCCCGGCCGCTTCTGCTAGACGCCCATCAGCGCACCTCTGGCGTGCTGCATGTAGCGCGCCCGATAAGGGCCGTTAGCGAACCTGCTCCCACTGGATGGGGCGGGGCTGTCAGCGTGCTACCGCCGCACCCTCGCCGACCACCACGAACGGCGCCCACACGGAGGGGTGCCACGCGGGCGTCCAATCGGACGGCCGGGACGTGTCGGCCATCACCCAGAGCATGGCGCGGCGCAACGCCTCGGCGCGGCCGAGGCCCTTGTCCTTGGCCATCGCACCGACCGCCTTTGTGACCAGCTTCACGGCGGCGTCGCTGTCCCTCCCAGTGAGAGACGAGCAGCGCTCGGGCCCCGGCATAGAAGAACACGCGCGCAAGGCCCGACAGCGCCTCGGCTGCCTCGCCCCGACCCGCGCCGCCGGCAGTGTTGCAGGCCGACAGGATCACCCAGTCCGCGTCAAGCTTAAGGCCCGCGATGTCGCTGCCCGAGAGATAGCCGTCGTCCTCCGGTGTGGCCGTCGCCGGCGGCGTCAGGATCAGTCCCGGCTCGCGCGTGCCGCTGAGCTGGCCCGCGAGCACCCCGTGCGTGGCGAAATGCAGGATGCGGTAACGCGCCAGCTCGCCCGCCGCGGAGAGCCGCTTGATCTCGGTCTCGGTCGCCCGCGCGCCGATGCGCATCTCCGACACATCCGCGCCGAGCGCGCGCGCCACCTCGCACACTTCGTTGGCGGTCTCGGGCAGCGGCGTCTGCACCTTGAGGTGCGCGAGGTTGGCGAGCCCTGCCACCTGCGGCACCGGGCGCGCGCTGCGGCCGATGGCGCGCCGCGCCGCCGTGCGATGCTTGCGCGTGGTTGCGCAGCCCGTCTCGGCGCGGGCGCGCTCGGCCTGCTCCTTGTACCAGGCGCCGTCCTCCGGGTCGTTCTGGTTGCCATCGAGCAGCGGATTGGCAAAGCCGAGCATCGCCTTCGCGGCAGCGCTTGGCCGGCCCGTGCGGCGTAGGGAAAGGAGCGAGGCGGCCGACGGCAGCACGGTGACGGCGTGATCGCGGACGAGCCAGCGGGCCTTGGCGAGATCTGGTGAGGCGGGTGCCTCGGTCACCAGCACCTGGAACGGCAGCGTGGTCAGCGCGCCCGACGGGACGACGAGCAGGTGCTTGCCATTGATGAGCTCGCGCGCTTCGCCCAGCAGCGCGGCATAGAGCGCGTGGGCGCGGGCGGCATCGAACGGCAGCGGCTCGCCCTCCCTGGGTGCCGTGCCGGGCGGCAGCTGCAGGAGGCCGGCGCAGCGGACCGCGCCCTCGCCGTCCCAGGCTGTGGTATCGAGCCCGCAGCGCAGGGCGCCCACCTCGCGCTTCAAACCCGCCGTGCCCAGCTCGGAGCGCAGCCAGCGCACTTGCGATGTGGTCACGACCCAGACGAAGGTCTCCTCGGACAGCGGCTTGAACTCGGGCGTGTCGAGGAACAACACCAGCGCCTCGTCCGGCCGCAGCTGCGCCTGCACGTCCGCCACGGATACCGCCGCCGGACTCGCGAGCGCGGCGTAGTCGGGGAAGTCCCTGGCGAGCCGCTCCGCGATGGCATCGAGGCGCGCATAGACGGCGGCGAGATCGCCCGAGAGCGCCGCCTCCGCGCCGGTATCGCGCCGTTCGGGCGCCTTGCTCTTCTCCGCGATCAGCCGCTTGTCCTTGGCCGCGGCGTCGCGCACCAGGTCCTGGCGCTCGCGTACGAGCGCCGCCAGCTCCGGTGATCCCGTTGCGGATCGCGCCGCCATCTGGGCTAGCGAGGCTGCGGCCTCGGAGGCCTGCACCCATTGTGCCGTCTCGAACATCTCCGCGGCGAGTGCCGCCGAGGTGCGTGCGTCCGAAGCCAGACGTTGGGTCACCCTCACAAGTCCTCGGAATCGCGAACTTAATAGTTGCGCCTCTCCCATGGATGAGCCCTCCGCGGCTACACCGAGGCCGCGTGCCCCGCGGCGTCTGAGGACGCCGGTGCTGCCCTGCCAATACTCGGCGGCATGCTCCCAATCGCGTTGGCGGTAGTGAAGCACAGCTAGATTGTTGAGCGCCTTCCCCACTTCTGGGTGGTCGGGGCCCAGTGCTTTCTCCCAGACCGCGAGACTGCGCCTCATGAGCGGCTCGGCTTCAGAGAAGCGGCCCTGGTCCTGGTATAGCATGGCAAGATTGTTCAACGACCCGCCCACATCGGCGTGGTCGGGCCCCAGGGCCTTCTCGCGGATGGCGAGGCTCCGCTTGAAGAGCGGCTCTGCTTCGGGAAGGCGGCCCTGGTCCTGGTACAAGGTCGCAAGGTTGTTGAGCACCGATCCTACCTCTGGGTGGTCGGGCCCCAGCGCCTTCTCCCAGATGGCGAGGCTCCGCTTGAAGAGCGGCTCGGCATCGGCGAAGCGACCCTGCGCCTGATACAGATCGGCCAAGTTGTTGAGCGACCTGCCCACATCTGCGTGATCGGGCCCCAGAGCCTTCTCGCTGACGGCGAGACTGCGCTTTATGAGCGGCTCGGCCTCGGCGAAGCGACCCTGGGCCCGGTACAGCCTGGCTAGGTTGTTGAGCGCAGTGCCCACCTCGGGATGGTTGGGGCCCAGCGCGCTCTCAAACACGGTAAGGCTGCGGCGATAGAGGGGCTCTGCCTCGGAGTACCGGCCTTGCTCCTGGTACAACCCGGCCAGATTGTTCAGCGCCCGTCCCAGATTGGGGTGGTTGGGTCCCAGCACCTTCTCCCAGATCCCGAGGCTGCGCCGAAAGAGCGGTTCGGCCTCGGAGTAGCGGCCCTGAACCCTGTACAGGCTGGCCAGATTCGTGAGTGACTGCCCCACGTCAGGGTGGTTGGGACCCAGTACCTTCTCGCGGACACCGAACGCGCGCCGCATGAACTGTTCAGCCTCGGCGAGCCGGCCCTGGCGCTGGTAAAGTACCGCCAGATTGTTGAGCACCGCGCTCACAATGACGTGGTCGGGCCCCAGCGCCTTCTCAAAGGCAGCAAGGCTGCGCTGGAACGCCAGCTCGGCCTCAGCATACCGGCCCTGAGCTTCATAGATACTCGCAAGACTATTGAGCGAAGCACCCACATCGGCGTGCTGGGACCCTAGCGCCTTCTCGGCGATCGCGAGGCCGCGCCTCGTAAGCCGCTCGGCCTCGACGTAGCGGCCCTGGTCCTGGTACAGCGCGGCCAAGTTGCCGAGCGCACGCCCCACATCGGGATGGTCGGGCCCCTGGGCCTTTTCGTAGATGGCGAGGCTGCGCCGATAGAGCGGCTCGGCCTCGGCGTACCGATCCTGGGCCCGGTACAGCACAGCCAGGTTCGTGAGCGACTGTCCCACTTCGGGGTGGTCGGGACCCAGCGCCTTCTCGCGGATGGCGACGGCGCGCTTCATCAGCGGCTCAGCCTCGGCGAGGCGGCCTTGATCGCGGTACAGCCCGGCCAAGCTGTTGAGTGAACGTGCAACGTCGGCGTGTTCGGGACCCAGCGCCTTTTCCAGTATCCCGAGAGTGCGCTTCATGAGCCGCTCCGCCTCGGAGAGGTGACCCTGCTCTTCGTAGAGTTCTGCGAGATCGTTGAGCACCCGTCCCACGGCTGGATCGTCCGCTCCTAGCGCCTTCTCGGCGATGGACAGGCTACGCTGATAGAGCGCCCCGGCCTCAGAGAGACGGCCCAATTTTCCTGGTGCTGAGCGCGAGCCAGCTGAGCGCTCCTCCGAATTCAGTGCGTTCCTCCCCGTAGCGTCGGCGTGTTAGGTCCACTAGGCTTTCGGCCGCAGCCGCTGCCTCCTGGTACTTGCCCGCGCCGTAGAGCTCCCGGACGTTGTTGCGGGTGGCGCCGATCTGGGCGGTCAGCTCCGGACTCTTGACCCCCAGCTCCGCTGTGATCCCCGGGAACGCCTTGTGGACGATGCCGGCCGCCCTCAGCGCATCGAAGTCATCAACGATCCCATCCTCCCAGGTCTGGTCGAAGCCCGGGGACATGCGCTTCCCCTTGTGGGCGAGATAGAGCGCGCGGGCCAGGTGCGTGCGCCCCAGGAGCAGCAGCGCGTGGGCGCGGTTGGTGTCAATCACCAGCGAGTCCGGGGCGAGCTTGTGCGCCCGCTCCGACGCCCCGAGCGCCTCGGCGGGTGCCCGCGCGAACAGGGCGTACCAGGAGAGGAAATTGAGGGCATCCGCCGTCGCCTCGCCGGCACGGCCGGCGCGGGACCTCTCCGCCTTCTCGACGCAGGCTGCCACGGTGCGTCGCGCCGCCAGCGCCTCGGCGTACTTGCCGGCGGCGAAGAGCTGTCCGGCCTGCTGCTGAAGCTTGGCGAGATCGTCGGCGGTCTGGGCCCATGCAGCCGCGAGCCCCAGGAAGAGCCACACGGCGAGCACGGCCGCGAGCCACGCGGTGCGCGCGGCCGCAAATCTCAGTGCAAGCATAGAATCCGGTTCCTCAATCAATGGCGCGAATGGGCTCCAGTGTAGCTGCACCGCGCGCCGGCGGCGAGTGGGGAACAGGTCAAGCGATTCCCCTGGGGAAGGGGTAAGGAGACGCGGGTGGCGAGCGGCCGGAACGTCAGGATGTTGGAACTTCCCCGCCATACTGGCCAAGGAACGGCCTGGCAGATGTGGGCAGGAAATCTGCCGTCGGTGCCGCTGCTGATCCGCCCAGCGACAGGTCGGCGGTGCGAAATTCCTACCTTCTTGACCAGGTGCGCGAAGCAGCGCTTTGTCGGCCTCCGGGGTGGACAACAATTCGGTGCGGAGAGAACCCGATGGGAATCGGCGGCGGAGCCGAGGAGAAGCCCGAGGAAGCCGAGCGATGAGCCTCTATGGTTACGCGCGCGTGTCCACTCAGTCGCAGAACCTTGACCGCCAGATAGGTGCGCTGCGCGCCGCCGGAGTCGACCGGCTCTTCACCGAGAAGGCCTCCGGCAAGAGCACGAAGGACCGGCCGCGGCTGGAGAAGGCCATCGACCTCCTGGGGACCGGCGACACGCTGGTGGTCGCGGAATGGGACCGGGCCACGCGGTCGATGCTGGACGGGATCAAGCTCATCGAGCGCATCAACGCGCGCGGCGCGCTCCTCAAGGTGCTGGACAAGCCCCACCTCGATCTCACCACGCCGCTCGGCCGGGGGTTCATCGCCTTCCTGTCCGCCATGGCCGAGGACGAGCGCGAGCGCATCGCCAGACGCGCGCACGACGGCAGGGCGGCGGCCCGGCGCCGCGGCGTGCGGATGGGCAGGAAGCCCAAGCTGACGGACTACCAGCAGGCGGAGGCCCTGAGGCGGCTCACCGCCGGCGAGAGCTGCAGGGCGGTCGCCAGGAGCTACCGGGTGCACCACGCCACGGTGAGCCGGCTGCGCGGCGCGTGACCGATTGCGTCAGAGGGGAGGGAGAACTGTGGCTGAGAGCAAACTGCAGTTGTTTGCCAAGCTGATGGACGAGGAGCTTTCCAAGCTGGAGAAGGGGCCGGACCACACAATGACCGGAGGCGAGTTTCTCGATGCTCTGTGCGCCGTCCACGACAGGGCGCCGACAGAGATCCAGGAGGACGTTTACGCCCTGGCTAAGACGCTGGTGGAGGCACTAGGAGCACTTTCCGGTTGATGTGAATCGGAACGGTCACAGGGGATTCCCTCGGGTTCGCAAATCAGATTCGGATGTCTCCGACGGCAACTGCGGGGGCAGGCGATGGCGAAGGGATACTCGAAGGACCTCAGGGTGCGGGCAGTCGAGATCGTCGAGGCGGGCGAGAGCGCGCGCGAGACGGCGCGTATTCTCAATATCGGCGTTTCGACGGCGATCCGCTGGGCTGATCGCTGGAGGAAGACTGGAAGCGTCGATGCCAAACCTGGCACCGGTCACAGCCGCTCGCCGCTGGAGAAGCATCGGCAGTGGCTGCTTGATCTGATCGCCACGGAGCCGGACCTGACACTTGAGGAGATCCGCGCGCGGCTGCGCTCGCAGAAGAAGCAGAAGGCCGGCATCGGCTCGATCTGGCGCTTCTTCGACCGTCACGACATCACCTTCAAAAAAAACACTGCACGCCGCCGAGCGGGACCGTCCTGACGTCGCTGCCGAGCGCGCTGCGCTGAAAGCCGAGCAGCGCAAGCTCGAAGCACCGCGCCTCGTCTTCATCGACGAGACCGCCTCGCGGCGAGCGCCTCGTCGCTGGCGTGCCGCACGGCCACTGGAAAACGCTGACGCTCGTCGCCGCGCTGCGCATCGATGGTCTCACGGCACCCTATGTCATCGATGGCGCTATGGATGGGCCATCGTTCCTGGCTTATGTCGAACAGGTCCTCGCGCCGACGCTGCGCAGGGGCGACATTGTCTTCATGGACAATCTGCGCACCCACAAGATCGCCGGCGTTCGCGAGGCGATCGAGGCCGTCGGCGCACACGTGCGCTATCTGCCTGCCTACTCCCCGGACCTCAATCCGATCGAGCAGGCCTTCTCCAGGCTGAAGGCGGCGCTGCGCAAAGGCGCCACGCGAACGGTCGAGGCATTGCTCAAGCTCATCGGCAAGCTCCTCAAGTC
>DATBKR010000461.1:0-12391 GCA_036555805.1 Hyphomicrobiaceae bacterium
TTTGAAGAATCGCAAGCGGAATACTACGCAGCATGAGCATTCACGACTGGTCCGCCGACGTGTTCCGCGCCATGCAGGCGCGCAGCATCGCCACCGTGTGTACTGTCCCGGACGGCGGCCTCACCCGGCTCCTCAGGATGGTGGAGGCGGAGGCCGGCATGCGCCTTGTCACGCTTTCCACCGAGCCCGAGGGCATCGGCATCGCCACAGGCTGCTGGCTCGGCGGCGGGCGCGCCATGATTGCCATGCAGTCGTCGGGCGTCGGCAACTGCATCAACGCGCTGGGACTGCCCGCGGCCTTTCGCGCGCCCTGCCTGATGCTGGTGACCATGCGTGGGCAGTGGGGCGAATTCAACCCGTGGCAGGTGCCGATGGGGCAGGCGACGCGGCCGGCGCTCGAAGCCGTGGGCGTCAAGTGCTTCGCCGTGGATAAGGCCGAGGAGGTGGGCGAGACCTTCGCCGCCGCGGCCGATCTCGCCTTCCACAGCCGGGTGAGCGCTGCCGTGCTGGTGGGCCAGCGCATCATCGGCGCCAAGGGATTCGGCCAGAAATGAGCGCAACACCCAACAAGATGGCCCGCCGGCCGCTCGTGGCCGAGCTACTGGCGCAGCACGGCGATGCGCTTGTCGTATGCGGGCTCGGCAGCCCCACGTGGGATGCCTTCGCCGCCGGCGACAGCCCGGAGTACCTCTACTCCTGGGGTGGCATGGGCCTCGCCGTGCCGACGGCGCTGGGTGTGGCGCTGGCGCGGCCCGGCCGGCGCGTGGTGTGCGTCACCGGCGACGGCGAGATGCTGATGGGCATCGGCTCGCTGGGCGTGGTGGCCGACCAGGCGCCGGCGAACCTCGCCATCCTGGTGCTCGACAACGAGAGCTTCGGCGAGACCGGGCGCCAGCGCGGCCTCACCTCGGGCCGCGCCGACATCGCCGCCGTCGCGAGGGGCTTCGGCATCGCCCGCACGCTCACGGTGACGGAGCAGGGCACCGTCGGGGAGCTAGCCGATTTCCTGTTCAGGACACCCGGCCCAGTGCTTGCCGTCGCCAAGATCGCCCCCACGGAGGACCCGTGGGCGCTGCCCGAGAAAGACGGCGCCGCCATCGCCCACCGCTTCCGCGCCGCGCTGGGCATCCTGTAAGTTGGGTCGAGCGGAGCGAGACCCAACCTACGGCGTCCGCACGCCCCTCAGAACCCGGTCCAGAGCGAGTAATTGCCCACTGCTGCATGGCCGTTGATGGCGAAGGCCCGGCACGGAGCGAACTCCGACAGCTGCGCCTGCAGCACCTGTACGCCATAGCCGTTGAGCGCCTCGCCGACCCTGGCGGTGAGGGACAGGTTGAACGCGATGCGGTCGCGCTGGATTTCCTCCATCGTCCGCTCGCTGACCTCGGCCAGAATCGCCCCTTGCGAGCGTTCGATGATGTCGGACGGGAGGTCGGCGATCTTGGCGAGCGCAGCCACCACGTCGTCGATGTAGTAGGTGACGAGGGCGCCGACGGTGACAGTCTTCAGGTCCTTGGTCATGATGACCTTGGACTGGATGCGCTGCGTCTGGCGCACGGTCATCATGAGCTTGTAGGTTGTCACCAGGGGCCAGTACCAATGCAGGCCCGGCTTCCACTCCTTGATGCGGCGTCCGTGCACGAACGCCACCCCGCCGCTGGTGACCGGCACGATCACCAGCCATGGCAGGAACCTGAGCAGGGTCTGGAAGATCTGCCCGATCCAGCCGAATACCTGTTCCACACACCACCCCCTTGGGTTTCCCGGTCTCGCGCGGGGCCGAGAAGCCTCACGCCCGCGGGCCGTGGGCGCCCCGCCCGGAGGCTCTGGAGCTCGCGCCCTCCTCGAATAAGCTCAAGCTGCAGCGGCCTGTCTCAGCCGCGCGCCGCAGCATAGCACGCGGTCGGATGTATCCCGCGTGAACGACCGTCTCCCTTGCGACTACCGTCAGCCGGGCCGAGATTTGAGCTCTTCCCCAGGGGCGCCGGGCCATCCATTCGGAAATGCTGCGGGAGCTATCGGCTTTGGAGGCCAGGCGCGGCGGCCAGGAGCGCGGCGCTCGACGCGGTCGAGACCACGGCGATCCCGTAGCCGTCGAGGCGCACCGTGCCGTTGAAGGGCTCGCGCACGATGCGACCGCCGGTGCCGGTATCCAGACGCAGCACCTCCCGGCATTGCGCCAGCTCCGGGTCCCAGTCCGCCACGGTCAGCGCATGCGCCCGCGCGCCGGTGTTGACGAACACGCCGCTGAGCCGCCCCGCGTCGGTCCAGGCGACCACAGCGTCGATTTCCGGCCGGTCGGGCGAGTGGTCCGGGAAGCTCACCCAGTCGCCGTGGCGCACGTGCTGGGCGAACAGCTCCTTGGCCAGGCAGGCCGGCGTCGGCGCGCCCTCCATGGTCAGGAGGCCGTAGGCGTCGTCGTGCGCGGTCGCGGTCCAGCGCATCTCCAGGTCGGCGCCGCCGCGGATGAGGTGGATGAGCGCGGAGGCGTAGTAGGCCGCGCCGAACGCGTTCTGGTTGAGGCCGCCCACGAAGTCGTGGTTGTGGTGCACCACCGTGTTCAGTTCGCCGCAGATGTTCTCGATGTTGCGACCGTCGAGAATGCGGGCCACCGCCCGTGCCCGCATCTCGTATTGCGGCGTCTGGGCCATCAGCAGGGCGCGGTAGGCCGGCCCCGACGGCGCCTCGGGCTCGCCCTTGAGGTCGAAGCCGACGCTGGCGCTGGGTACCACCGGCCGCCAGTCGGCATAATGGTGCCACGACACGAAGCCGACGAGCGACTCGTCGACCTCGTTGACGAGCCCCGAGATCCAGTCCTGCCAGTAGTTCTGGAACCCGCACAGCGCCGGCCCGCCGATGCGCAGCTTGCGCCCGTCCAGGTAGGGATCGAGCAGGCGGTGCACGGTATGCGCCACCTCCTCGTAGATGCGCTTGTACTGCGCGAAGCTCAGCGCGCCGCCCACGTGGTAGTTATTGGGTTCGTTCCAGACGCACCAGTACCAGTCGCGCACCGTCTCGCCGCCCCACTGCTCCAGGCAGCCCCAGACCACGTCGGTGCAGCGCGCGAGGTAGGTGCGCAGGTTGCGCGCGTCGTCGTGCGGGGGGTGGTACTTGGCGAAGGTGATCATGGGCACGGCGCCGATGTCGAGCACCGCCTGCACGTAGGCCGTGAACAGGTCCCACTGCGCCACCGGGTCCGGCACCGGCTTGTCGAACACGAAGATGCGCACCGCCTGAGTGCCCATCAGGCGATGGTGGTGCCGGATGCGCTCGCGATGGGGCCCGAGCCCGATGTCCCACCAGCCGTCCACCTCGTTAAAGCCGTAGCGCAGGCGCATGCGCTGCGCGCCGGCGCCGCGCGCAGGGCTCGGCGCACTTCCGGTCGGCAACGGCTTTTTCGCGCCCCCCGGCCGGCTCATTCTTGGATGATCTCGATCAGCTGGCGCAGGCGTGCCTGCGGGGTGTGGCGGCGGCGGAACTCGTCCCGGATGCCCTGCACGATCCCGGCGTAGTGGACGGGGCGGCGCAGCACGTCCGCGATCTTGTGCGGCTGGCGCTCGCCGGCGAGCACCAGTTCCTCGGCGGCCAGGCCGCCGAAGACGCTGCGCACGTAGTCGGCGTTGAGCAGAAACAGCGGGATCGTCCCGGCCGCGACGTTCTCGAAGGTGCGGCAGGTCACGAAGCCCAGGTGCTCGAAAAGCGGGCGGTACACCACGGGATTGATGCTGCCTCGGCTCATGGTGCCTATCACCTGCGCAAAAGGAACGGGAGGCAGGGCCTCGACGCGCAAGTCCTTCATGTATGCATGGTCAACACGGTAGGCGTCCTCCATGTTCAGGCCCTCGGCCCAGTCCGGCTGCCTGTCCCAGCCGTAGCCGAAGAGGCCGATGCGCCCCACTTCACTGCGGACCGGCGCCACCGCCCGCAGCACCTGCGACATGCCGTGCCAGCGGAACTTGGAGTGGCCGACGTAGACGATGCTGAAGTCCTTGGCCGAGAAGTCGAGCGGGGCCTCCCACGTCGGATCGTAGATATGGAACAGGAACGTCCCGACGTTGCGGCGCAACGGCCGCGGGGTCGGCTGGTAGATCTTGTCGGCCACGGCGTCGCAGAAGTCCACGTAGGCAATGCTTTCGGCCTCGGTGCGGTGATTGAAATCGCCGTGCACGTTGATCGGGTCGTTGTAGCGCCCATCGCAGTCGATCACCACGCGCCGACGCCTCGGCACCGAGGAGACGAGGCGCAGCCAGTCCAAACGGTCGCCGTGGAGCAGATCCGTCGTCCACTCGAACACGAAGACGATGGCGTCGGCGCCGGCCAGCTCGATCGAGTAGTCGAGGGGGATCTTGGCGTTGGGCCAGCCGTAGACGGTCGCCTCGTGGCCCATCTCGCCGGCGGCGCGGGCATACCCCTGGAGATCGAGCGAGCTGCCCTGGTTCTCGTAGGCGTAGTAGACGAAGACGAGTTTCATGCCTCAATTCCCGAGATCCCCGGGGGTCAGACCCCTTGCCTCCACGTTCGCGACTGAAGTGCAGGCGCGGGCGCAAGGGGTCTGACCCCGTCCCCAACGCTGGCGCGACGGGGCTGACCCCGTTCCGTCAGCCCGACAGCGCCGTGACCAGTTCTTCGACGCGGTGCCGGAAGGAGTGATGGGCCAGCATGTAGCGGCGCACGTCCTCTACAACCTCCCGGTAGTAGTCCGGCCGCTTCAGCGCATCCAGGATCTTCTCAGCCACCCGTCCCGGCAGGGTCAGTTCACGCCCCGCGGGGCCGTATACCGCCTCCGCCAGGTCGTCCTTGAGCATCAGCAGAGGGATGGTGTCGGCGCAGAACTCCTCGAAATAGCGCAGCGTCAGGTGCTTCACGTGCGCCAGGAACGGGCGCTGCGTGAAGATGTTGATGCGACCGGTGCTCATGGTCCAGATGACGTCGGTGTAGTTCACCGGCGGCTCGATCCGGATGCGCAGCTTGCGAAACCTCTCCGTTTCGGCGCGGTACGCCGGTTCCAGCCCCATGGCGTGCGCCCACTCGGGCACGCCGTCCCACCACAGACCGAGGAAGGCGATCTCGCCCACCCTACTGCGGATCTCCTCGAAGGCCGGCAGCAGCTCGCCGGACACCTCCTTCCAGCGGTACCAATTGTGGCCGACGTGCAGGATGTCGTACTTCTTGGGCGGGGCATTGGCCGGATCGATCACCTCGTCGGGGTTGAACCCGAAGAAGGGCAGCGCCGTCACCCTCGGGTCGTCGGCGGGCGCGATGGTGGGCTTGATGACGCGGTCGGCCAGCGCCCCGTAGTGCTCCATCCACTGGGCGCGCTCGGACTCGTCGCGATGGCTGCGGTCGTAGCCGTCCACGACGATGAACGGGTTGAACCTGCCGTCGGCGTCGAGGATGTAGCGGTGCTCGCGCGGGATGGTGCCCAGCATCGCCACCTCGTTCAGCCGCCTGAGGTGCTGCAGCTTCGACTCGAACAGGAATATGATGCGATCGAAGGAGGCGAGGTCGGTGGAGAAGCGCGCGGTCTGCATCCCTGGCGGGAGATATAGTCCGTCAACGACTTGTGGTTGAGGCGGACCGTAAAGGGCGATCTGGTGGCCGAGCTCGGCGCCGACGCGGACGAAGTTGGTGATCGCGTGCGTGTTGCCCGCGTTGCCGCGGTACTCGATCACGAACAGGATGTTCATCGGGCGCTCCGCCCCCCGCCCTTGACGAGCGCGCCCAGCTCCTCGAAGCGCTGCGCAAACGAATGGCGGCACGCCAGGTGGGCTCGCGTGTCGAGCACGGCCTGCCAGTAGCGCTCCGGCCGGCGCAGGGCATCCTTGAGGTGTGCCGCGACGTCGTCTGCAGGCACCAGGGCCAGCGCCGCCGGGCCGTAGATCGCCTCGACGAAATCGCGGGGCAGCATCAGCACGGGCAGCGTGTCGGCCTCGAAGGTCTCGAAGGTGCGGACCGTCACGTAGCCCAGGTGCCGGAACAGCGGCCGGTGGAACACCGGCGCGAAGCGGGCCTGCCCGAGCAGGCCGTTCACTTCGTCGAAGCGCACGCAGGGGCGCACCTCGACATCCAGCTCCGCCAGCAGGCCCGGGTCGGTGTCGATGCCCGCGATCCCCTGCTTGACGGCCCACTCCGGCCGCGCGGCCCAGTCCCAGCCGACGAGGCAGGCCTTGCCCACGTCCGCCTGCGCCGGCGCATACTGCTCCAGGAAGCGCCGCACCTGCTCCCAGCGCTGCCAGTTGTTGCCGACGTAGAGCACGCCGGAGGGCTTGCGCGCGTCGCGCCACCCCGCCGCGGCCTGCGCCGCCGTCGCGTAGGGTCTGGCAACGGCAGCCGGGTCGAAGCCGTGGAACAGGAACGAGCCCACGCCCGGCCGGAGGGGCGCCAGCGCCGGCTGCACGATGGTGCCCGCCACCGCCGCGATTGCTTCCTCCCACTCCCAGCCCAGGTGGCCGTCGAGCTTCTCCAGGTGGTTGAAATCGTGCTCCAGCCGTATGGTGTCGTTGAAGTGGCCCCACAGGTCCACGACCACGCGCCGCTCGCGCGGGATGCCATCGATCAGGCGGGCGAGGCCCGGCATTTCCGGGAAATCCGACACCACCTGGATGACGAACAGGGCCACGTCCACGCCGCCAAGATCGGTTGTGAACGTGAGCCCTGGAAGGTCGGGATTGGGATCGCCGTAGACGACGACGTCGTGCCCGATGGCCCGCCCGGCGGCCACCCATTTGTGGACGGTCGAGACGCTCCGCACCCACGGGTCCACGTAGGTGACCAGCAAGACCCTCATCGTGTGCCGCTCCGCGCCGTGCGCGCCGCCGGGCTGGCGGCGAACTCCTCGCGTGCCCAACCGAGGGTTTCGGCCAAACCCGTCTCGAAGGTGGTGCGCGGCTCCCAGCCCATCAGGGCCTTGGCCCGGCTCACGTCGGCGCGCACCGAGCGTTGCTCGCCCGGCCGAGCCGGGGCGCGCACGATCCTGGAGGCGGCCGCAGGGCCGCCGACGACGTTGATGGCGGCCTCGGCGAGCTGGTTGATGGAGAGGGAGCGCCCGCTGCCGAGGTTGATGACCTGCCCGGCGGTCTCCGGTGTGTCGAGCGCCCGCGTCCAGCCTTCGACGATGTCGGCGATGTAGACGAAATCGCGCGTCTGCGCGCCGTCGCCGAAGATGGTGATCGGCTCGCCGCGCAGCAGGTTGCCGAGGAAGATGCCCAGCACGCCCTGGTAGGGGTTGTCCAGCGCCTGGCCCGGCCCGTAGACGCTGTACATACGCAGCGAGGTCGCCTTGAAGTCGAAGCCCAGGTCGGGACGCTCGGCGGTCGCATGCACGTAGCGCTCGCCCGCGAGCTTGGTGATCCCGTAGTAGGAGTCCGGCCAGCACGGCTCGCTCTCCGGCGTCGGCACGGTCCTGCAGTTACCGTAGATGGTCATCGAGCTGGCGTAGATCAGCCGCGGGACCCTGTACTTGAGACACAGCTGCAGCACGTTGAGCGTGCCTTCCACGTTGGTGCGCAGGTCGATCACCGGGTTGGTGAAGGAGCGAATGATCGAGACCTGCCCGGCGATATGGCACACGGCGTCGATGCCGCGCTCGAAGGCCGGTTCGACTTCCCCGTGCCTGGCTACATCGCCGAGCAGGAACCGGACCTCCGGCGGCAGGTTTTCGCGCTTACCGTTAAACTCGTTGTCCACCACCGAGACGGCATGGCCGTCGGCCAGCAGCCGGCGGCAGAGATGCGTGCCGATGAACCCGGCACCGCCGGTGACCAGAACCCTCAATTTCCCTGCTCCATTCCGCATTCCGCTGCGGCGCGATGACCCGCGATCTGCTGCCCGCGAAAGGCGTGGCGAACCGACGAGTCCCTCCACTGCCACAGCAGGCAAACCCTGTCCACGCAGACCGGAAGGAAGCCGCGAGCGCCTTGAATGCAGCATGAACGAAGCCCCCCGCGGTCGCGGGCGCCGCCGGTGTCTCTCCTATGCCACGCCGCACGCACGTCGCGCCGGTGCTCGCGGCGCAGATACCTTGCCAGCGCAGGTTCCAATGTTATCAATCACAGGTTTTGCCAGCGCACAGTGCGCCAGCGGGGAGGGAACGCGGGAGAAGATGGAGGGCGCTGCCGGCGGGAGTACAAGAACCGACGGGGTGGCCATCGACGGTGATTTTGGACACGGCGGGTTCCGCTCATCGGGGTCGAAATCCATCGGACGCCGGGAACCGCTTTCTTTGGACGCCGGCGCGGTCGCGCGGCGCAAGATCCTCGCACTGACGAGATCATGCGCACGTTGCCCTTCGGGCAGTCGGCGATGGGTGCCGTTACGCAGGGACCATGGCAGGCCAACGGAGAACCGCCGCGATCCAGCGTTCATCACCGGTTCATGGCGCTTCCAACATCGTCGCCAATCGGCAGCAACCGTGATCGAAGAGCCGTGAGCAAACTGCGTTATGCCTACTAAACGGATACTGATCACTGGCGGTGCCGGGTTCGTCGGCTGCAACGCAGCCCGCTTCTTCCGTGCCCGCAACTGGGCTGTCACGGTACTGGATAATCTCTCGCGGCAGGGCACCGACAAGAACCTCGCGTGGCTGCGCGACAATACGAGCTTCGATTTCGAGCAGGTGGACGTGCGTGACCGCGCCAACGTGAACCGCGTCGTTTCCGCCCACAAATACGACGCCGTTCTGCATCTGGCGGCCCAGGTGGCGGTGACGACGTCGGTCACCGATCCGGGCACCGATTTCGCCATCAACGCCATGGGCACGTTCCACGTGCTCGACGCGATCCGCCGCTATTGCCCCGAGGCGGTGTTCATCAACGCCTCCACCAACAAGGTGTACGGCAAGATCGCCGCCGCCGAGTACGAGCTGCGCGACGGCCGCTACGCCTACGTCAACCGGCCGTTCGGCATCGGCGAGAGCGAGCCGCTCGATTTCCTTTCGCCCTACGGCTGCTCCAAGGGCGCCGCCGACCAGTACGCGCTCGACTTCGCGCGCATCTACCAGATCCCCGCCACCTCCTTCCGCCAGTCCTGTATCTACGGGCCGCGCCAGTTCGGGGTGGAGGACCAGGGCTGGGTCGCGTGGTTTGCCATCGCGTCGCTGCTCGAACGCGATATCACCATCTTCGGCGACGGCCGCCAGGTGCGCGACGTGCTGCACGTGGAGGACCTGGTGCGCGCCTACGAGGCGGCGATCCGCGCGCCGGACAAGGTGGCCGCGCAGGCCTTCAACGTCGGGGGCGGGCCGCGCTCGATCCTGTCGCTGCTCGATCTGGTCGGCCTGCTCGAGGAGCGCCTCCAGCGCAGAATTCCCCTGCGCTGGGGCGACTGGCGCCCCGGCGACCAGCGCGTCTACATCAGCGACATCCGCAAGCTCGAGACGACGCTCGGCTGGAAACCGGAGATCGACGTGACGAGCGGTATTGCGCAGCTCATCGACTGGGTGGCGCGAAACCGGAGGGCTTTCTGATGCTGGGGACATCGCTAAGTTCGCCCGTGCGGGCTTGCGATCAGGCGAGGTCGAGGGCCGATGGCTGAGTTCCCGCCGCCGCGCCCAATCCGACTTCGCACGGGGGATACCATGAACGATCGCAAGCTCGTCCTCGTCACCGGGGGCGCCGGCTTTCTCGGCTCGCACCTGTGCGACCGCCTGCTGGAGGACGGTCACGACGTGATGTGCGTGGACAACTTCTTCACCGGCCGCAAGCACAACGTCGAGCACTTGATCGGCCACCCGCGCTTCGAGCTGATGCGCCACGACGTCACGCTGCCGCTCTATGTCGAGGTGGACGAGGTCTACAACCTCGCCTGCCCGGCCTCGCCGGTGCACTACGTGCACGACCCGATCCAGACGACCAAGACCAGCGTGCTCGGCGCCCTCAACATGCTGGGGCTGGCCAAGCGCCTCAAGGCCCGCATCTTCCAAGCCTCCACCTCCGAGGTCTACGGCGATCCTTCCGTGCACCCGCAGCCGGAGGACTATCGGGGCAACGTCAACCCGATCGGCCCGCGCGCCTGCTACGACGAGGGCAAGCGCTGCGCGGAGACGCTGTTCTTCGACTACCACCGCCAGCACAAGGTGGAGATCAAGGTCGCGCGCATCTTCAACACCTACGGCCCGCGCATGGCCCCGAACGACGGGCGCGTAGTGTCGAACTTCATCGTGCATGCCCTCAAGGGCCTGCCCATCACCATCTACGGCGACGGCAGCCAGACCCGCTCGTTCTGCTATGTGGACGACCTGATCGAGGGCTTTGTGCGGCTGATGGAGAGCCCCGCCGACCTCACCGGCCCGGTGAACCTCGGCAACCCCGGCGAGTTCACGATCAAGGAGCTGGCCGCGCTGGTGCTGGAGCTGACGGGGTCGAAATCGAAGCTCGCCTACCTGCCGCTGCCGCAGGACGACCCCAGGCAGCGCAAGCCCGACGTCGCGCTCGCCAGCGAGCGCCTGGGCTGGCAGCCGAAGGTGGCCCTGCGCGAGGGCTTGCTCAGCACCATCCTCTATTTCGAGCGTCTGCTGTCGAGCCCCGAGCCGGCCACGAACGGCGCCCGCATCTCCGCCCGCGCCCTCCGGGTTCCGGCTGCAGCCGGCGTGCCGCTTGCCGGCGGGCAGGAGTGATCGGTTGAGCTGCGCAAATTCCCTCTCCCCGCTTGCCTTCGGGCCCGCCGTGGCCCCTAATTCCTCTTGGATAGCCGAAGGCAAGCGGGGAGAGGGGGTTCACGCATGAAGCTCACCGGCGCCGAGAAGGCCATGCTCGACGGGCGCGAGGGGCGCGCCAAGGCGAAGGCCATGGAGCTGCTGGTGCGCTACGGCGAGGCGCTGGGCGCGGAGCGGCTGGTGGAGACGAAGAACGTCGCCGGCACCTGGGCCACCTCGCGCTTCATGGGCGACTTCATCGCCCGCGGCATGGACGCGGTGTTCTCGGAATTCAACCTCGACAGCGACGAGGTGGTGGAGACGCCGCACACCGTCGTCTCCTCCTGCCAGCTGATCGCCGGGGTGGACCATCGCAACTGGCGCATCCAGGGCGTGCCGGAGGAGGGGGCGCAGGCCCAGGCGCGGGCGGAGGAGTTCTTCGGCCGGCGCGGCATCCAGCAGTTCGCCACCTGCACGCCCTACCAGGTCGGCAACGTGCCGGTGCGCGGCGAGCACTGCGCGTGGATGGAGTCTTCCGCGGTCGTCTATTGCAACGCCGTGCTCGGCGCGTGCACCAACACCGAGGGGCGCGAGAGCACCGGCGCGGCCAGCATCACGGGGCGCATCCCCTACTGGGGCTTCCACACGCCGGAGCGCCGCTTCGCCACGCACGAGTGCGAGGTGGAATTCCCCGTCGACGACATGATGGACTGGGGCCTGCTCGGCTACCACGTGGGCGAGATGGTGGAGGAACACATCCCCGTCCTCAGCGGCATCCGCCACACGCCGAGCCTGATCAAGCTCAAGCACTTCGGCGCGGCGGCGGCCTCCTCGGGCGGCGTCGAGATGTACCACATCCCCGGCACCACGCCGGAGGCGCCGACGCGCGAGGCGGCGCTGGGCGGCAAGGCGCCGCGTCGGCGTTTCAAGTTCGGGGAGGCGGAGCGGCGCCGGGCCTACGAGAACCTCAACACGTCGGCGCGCGACCGCGACGTGGATTTCGTCATGCTGGGCTGCCCGCACAACTCCATCGAGCAGGTGTGGCTGATCGCCAGCCTGCTGGAGGGCAAGAAGGTGAGCCCCAGCACCCAGCTGTGGGTGCACACCCCGAGCGCCATCCGCCAAGTCGCCGACCGCAGCGGCTACACCAAGGTGATCGAAGACGCTGGCGGCGTCGTCATGAGCGACACCTGCCCCGCCATCTCGCGCTTCATGCCCAAGGACACCCGCGTCACCGCCACCGATTCCGCCAAGCAGGCGCACTACCTGCCCGCGCTGACCGGCGTGCAGACCTGGTTCGGCTCCGTCGAGCATTGCGTCGACGCCGCCGTGACAGGGCGCTGGAACGGCGGGCTGTAGGATGGACAAGATCATCCTCAGGGGCCGCAAGGTGGTGGGCGGGGTGGCCGAGGGCGAGGCGTTCGTGACGCGCCACACCATCTCCGGCTGGGGAGGCATCGACCACCGCACGGGCACCATCGTCGAGATGCGGCACGAGAAGCGCGGCCAGAGCTTCGCCGGCAAGGTGCTGGTGTTCCCCGGCGCCAAGGGCTCCTCGGGCTGGTCGCACTATTTCCACATGGCGCGCATCGCCGGCGTGGCCCCCAAGGCCATGGTGTTCAACGTCATGACCACCAAGGTGGCCCTCGGCGCCGTGGTCGTGCGCGCCCCCGCCGTCACCGACCTCGACCGGGACCCGCTCGACGTGATCGCCGACGGCGACTGGGTGAAGGTCGACGGCGACAACGGCATCGTCGAGGT
>DATBKR010000462.1:0-8831 GCA_036555805.1 Hyphomicrobiaceae bacterium
CGCCGGCCCGATCCGACGCACGGCGATCTTGAGCGCCGCATCGTTGTTGGCCGCGCTCAGCACCATGGCCTTGGCTGCAAAGCGCGCGCCCGAGCGCACCAGCCGTTCCAGCTGGCCGCTCGCCTGCAACTCGTCGAAACGCCCGAGCGTGGCGATCACCTGCTGGCGCACTTGATCGCCGTCGCGGCGGCTCTCGACGATCTGCAGATAGGCGCGCCCGGCCGAGGTCTTGCGGCGGAAGTACATGGCGGCGACTCCGCGTTCTGGTACGCACACGGAGTCGCGATTCGACCGCAAAAATCAAATTAAATCACGCAGAAACGTGGCACTACACTTTCGCGACAAGGCTATCTCGCACCTAGCAAAATCAATGACTTATGCCATGTCGCCCCGCGTCAACTGTAGAAGATCGGTGAGGCGGGCACGGCAGCAAGCTTGCCGGCTGCCAATCGCCTGCCTGCCGCCTGCGCAAAAGGCCTGATCAGTGCGATACCAGCGTCCAGGCGAAGGGGCGGGCGAGCACGCTCCTGGTCGCTCCGCCGAGAACGAACTCCCGCAGCTTGGAATGGCCGTAGGCGCCCATCACCAGCAGGTCGACGTTGCGATCGAGCGCGTGCGCTTCAAGCGCGTCGCCGATGGCGCGGCCCTTGGCCTCGAGCCGGTCGAAAGTCACTTCCAGGCCGTGGCGCGCCAGATGCTTGCACAGCTCGACGCCGGAGTCGGGCCGATGCAGGCGCTTCTCGCCGACGACGGTGACGACGTGGACCTGCTTTGCCGTCTGCAGCAGCGGCAGCGCATCGGCGACCGCGCGCGCGGCCGGTCGGCTATGATCCCACGCGACGGCGGCGCTCCCGAACGATGCCGCCAGCTGCCGCGTCCCGCTTTCGGGTAACAGCAGCACAGGTCGCCCGGATTCGAACATGAGCGCCTCCGCCAGCGCGCGCCGCTCCTGGTCCGCGGCCGCGATGGGGAAAATGGCAAGATCCCGGACCCGGGCATGATGGACCAGGGTCGTCGCGACCTCGTTCGGTGTGCAGCGTTCGAGCGCGTGCTCGTAGCCGGCAGCACGGCCCATCGTCCCTTGACGGGCGCAGATGTCATCGAAGGCTGCGAGCAGATCGCGCGCGTTGGATGCGCTTTTTTTGCGTTCGGCAGCGAGGATGCCGCCGAGCTCCGGCGGATGCGCGTAAAGCCCGACCGGCAACCGGATGTCCACCTCGAACGTCAATCCCGCGATATGTGCACCAAGGCCGGCCGCGAGGGCCACCGCGCGTTCGATGCTGCCGGTTGTCGTCGCCGCCGGATAGCTCAGCATTGGAAAAAGAATGTCTCTGGGCGGCATCGCCTCTCCTCGGTGCAACCGTATTCGGCCGTGATTAGATGCCCGTTGCGCAGCGAACAGTCTTGATATGCATCAAGCTCGCTGACGTTCGGGAGCACGCTCCTGCGGATTCGCAGGTTTCACGCCGACCAGCATGCGCCGCAGAATGGTGTTGTGCTTGACGTAATGATGCCGCAAGGCGCCCACCACGTGCACCAGCACCAGCACGGCCAGTAGGTAGGACAAGGTCCAATGCGTGTCTTCCAGGAGACCGTGCGCGGATCGGTCGGTGTAGACCATCGGCACGGTTACCCCGAACAGGTCCTGCCGGAAAGCCGTGCGTCCCGTGCCGGCGAGCGCCCAGCCGCTGAGCGCCGCGGCGAACATCAATAGGTAAAGTCCGATGTGGCCGAGCTGGGCCGCATAACGCTCCCATGGCCGCAGATCCTGCGGCAAGGCGGGGACCGGATTGGCCCAGCGCCACAGCAGCCGGATGATCAGCAGCGCCAGGAAATCGTAACCGACCGCCGCATGCCAGGCGTAGTTGAGCCCGCGCTCCGGGCGGGGAGCCAAATGCGTCATCCACCAGCCGTGCGCCAGCAGCACCACGATCAAGGCGGCGCCGACCCAGTGCAGCAGGATGGCGGCCCAGCCCCATGTGGTCGTCGTGTTTCGCGTCATCGTCATGCTCCAGACCGGACCGGACCAGTTTATTACACTCAGCAAGCGCGCACGCGAGTACGGCGTCGTTGATCTGGCTCAAAGCCGCCGGAGACCGGCCGGCCCGGGCGCTTACGTCGTAGCGCTAGGCCTGCGACGCATCCGAATCGGAACCGAGCAGACCTGCGACCAGCGCCATGCGCACCAGATCCGACAGGCTCGCCGCCTGCATCTTGGTCATGAGGTTCGCCCGGTAGATCTCGATCGTGCGCGGGCTGATCCCGAGATCGTAGGCGATCTGCTTGTTGGCGTGGCCCGCAACGAGGCCCTCCAGCACGTCGCGCTCGCGGTTCGACAGGCTCCCCAGCCGCTGCTCGATGTCGCTGCGCTCCGCGTGGCGCTTGTGGTCCTGCTCCAGTCGGCCGAGCGCGGTTCGCACCGACGCCAACAACGCCTCGTCGTCGAATGGCTTCTCGAGGAAGTCGAGCGCGCCGACCTTCATCGCTTCCACCGCCAGCGGAACGTCGCCATGCCCGGTGATCACGATCACCGGGACCCCGAGCCTGAGCTCCCGCAGCCGCCGCAACAATTCGATGCCACTGAGCTCCGGCATGCGTACATCGGTGATCACGCATCCAGTCTCGGCCGTATGCGCAATGGCGAGAAACGCGGTGGCCGAAGGGTAGGTGCGTACCGTCATGCCCGCCGCTGCGAGCAGGAACGACAGCGATTCGCGCATCGCCTCGTCATCATCGATCACATGCACGGTCGCGTTGTCAGACGGCATCCTGGAGGTCCTCCTGAGTCACCGCCCGCAGCGTGAAGCGGAAGATCGTCCCGCCCGTCGGGTTGGGCTCCACCGCGATCCGGCCGCCGTGGGCCTCGACGATGGTGCGCGAGATCGACAGGCCGACGCCCATGCCGTGGCGCTTGTTGGTGACGAAAGGCTGGAACAACTGCGGCAGCACGTCCGGCGCAATCCCGGTGCCGCTATCGGCCACGCCGATGGCGATCATGCCGTCTTTGCCGGGGGCAGTGGACACGACGAGCTCGCGTGTGGGCGCGGACTCCATCGCCTCCACGGCGTTGCGCAGGAGGTTGAGCAGGACCTGCTGGATCTGCACCTTGTCGGCGAGCACGAGATCGACCGCCGGATCGAACTGAAAGCGCACGCGCACGCCCTGATCCTTGGCACCAACCAGTGCCAGGGCGGCCGCCTCCTCGACGAGCTTCTTGACGCTTTCCACCCGTCGCTCGCTCTCTCCGCGTGCCACGAAGTCGCGCAAGCGCCGGATGATCTGCCCCGCCCGCAGCGCCTGCTCCGCTGCCTTGTCCATGGCGTCGCGCAGCAGCGCGGAGCGATCGTCGTTGGCGTGCTCGAGCAGCCGGCGCGAGCCCTTCATGTAGTTGGCGATGGCCGAGAGCGGCTGGTTGAGCTCGTGCGCCAGCGCCGATGCCATCTCGCCCATCGCGGTCAAACGCGAGATATGGACAAGCTCGGACTGCAATTCATGCAGCCGCGCCTCGGTCTGCTGCCGTTCCGTCAAGTCGCGGATGAAGCCGGTGAAGAAACGCTGGTTGCCCGAGCGCATCTCGCCCACCGCGAGCTCCATCGGGAAGGTCGAGCCGTCCTTGCGCTCCCCCACGACCACCCGCCCGATCCCGATGATGCGCCGCTCGCCCGTGCGCAGATAGCGCTCGAGATAGCCGTCGTGCTGCTCCCGGTAGGGCGATGGCATCAGGCACTTGACGTTGTTGCCCACCACGGCCGAGGCCGCATGCCCGAACAGGCGCTCGGCCGCCGCGCTGAAAGACTGAACGATGCCGCGCTCGTCGATCACGATCATCGCCTCCGGCACGGTGTCGAGGATCGAGGTGAGATGCGCCTCGCGAGCGCGCGCCTCGCGCGCGCTCGTCGTGGCCCGGATGCGGTTGCGTTGCAATTGCTCGCCGCTCCAGGCGACCGCCACACCGATCAGGACGAATAGAATCGTGCCGGCCGCTTCCGCCGCCGAGACGTTGGACATCGGAGTGAAGCCCAATAGGCTTAGCAATGCGCTGAGAGCGGTTGCCGCCAGGCCGGGTCCCCATCCGCCGAGCCCGGCGGCGACCAAGACGGCCGGCACGAACAGCAGATAGGGCGACTGTTGGTGCAGGACGGGCGCGAGCGCGCTCCTGGCCGCCCAGGCGACGGCCACGGCCAGGAGCGCGATGCCGTAGAGCAGGAGCTGCGGTCGCGAAAAAATCCAGCTTTTGACCGGACTGCGGCTGCCGCCGACGGTCTCGGCGGCCCGATCCGCCAGGAATGTCCTCATCGCCAACCCTCGCCGCGCTGGCGCGGCAACTCCGGAAAAGCCCTTAGGGACATTATCTGAATTTTCCGTCCATGGCGCGGGGCCTACCACTGCGGCCTCCAATAACCGAGGGCCTTCAGCCATGCTGACGCAGACCACGAGCCGCACCGCCGCCATCGCCTTCAAACAGCCCGCACCCCGTCCGCGTCAAGCGCCGCCGGCCAAGGGAGCGCAGGTCGGCACCATCGAGCTCATGGGCGCGCTCATGCCGTTTGCGCGCAACAGCGAGATTTACGGCCAGAACGAGCCGGCGGATTACCTCTATAAGGTCGTCAGCGGATCGGTGCGCACCTACAAGGTGCTGGTCGACGGGCGCCGGCAGATCGGCGGCTTTTATCTGCCAGGCGACATCTTCGGCCTGGAGACCGGCGAGGAGCACACGTTTTCGGCCGAGGCCATCACCGACTGCAGGATCGTGGTGACCAAACGCAGCGCGGTGCTGGCGCTGGCGGCGCGCGACAACGAGGTGGCGCGGCAGATGTGGGAGCTGACCGCGCGCGAGCTGCAGCGCGCGCAGGAGCGCCTGCTGGTGCTGGTCAAGAGCGCGCAGGAGCGGGTCGCAGGCTTCCTGCTCGAAATGGCCACGCGCGCCGCCGAGGGCGCGGTGGTCGAGCTGCCGATGTCGCGGCAGGACATCGCCGACTATCTCGGGTTGACCATCGAGACCGTTTCGCGCACGCTCACGCAGCTGGAAAAAGCCGCCGCCATCGAGCTGCCCACCTCGCGCCGCATCCTGCTGCGCAACCGCGCCGCTCTCAATCGATTGAACGCCTAGCAAGACTCGGAATCCATCCATGCCGCGGAAATACCTCTTCCGGCCGTGGGGGCCTGCGATCGCGCTTGGCGCGATCGTGCTCTCCGCGAGCACGCCCGTCCTCGCGCAGCAATCCCCGGCGCTGCAGCGCGGCCTGACGTTTGTCCGCGTGCATTGCGCGCAGTGCCATGCCATCGACAAGGTCAGCGAGAGCCCGCTGCCGATCGCGCCGCCGTTCCGCGGCCTGCATCTCAAATATCCCATCGAAAGTCTCGCGCGGCCTTTGTCCGAAGGAATCATTGCCGACCACCCCACCATGCCCCAGTTCCGCTTGGATGCCGATCAGGTGGCCGACGTCATCGCCTACCTGAAGAGCGTGCAGGACTGAGATCGGGGCGCTGCGGTCGCGCTTCCGGTTGCGTTCGCTCGTTTGCCCCGACATCTCGGCCGCGAGCTCGCTACCGCCATGCCAACGCCCTTGTGTGACGGCGGTAATGCCGCGTACCTTCGCTGCCAGGTCGCGAACCGGTCCGCGATGGACGCGGCGGGATAGTTCGCGCGGCAGCAGGAGGGAAACGCCATGAAGCCAAGCGCGAATCTGGCCCGCCGCGTTGCGGTGTGCTTGACCGCATTCACGCTGGTCGGGATGGGTCACGCCTTCGCGCTCGACTATCCGACGCGCCCGGTGCGTTGGATCGTTCCGTATACTCCCGGCGGAGGAACCGACATCACCGCGCGCATCGTCGGGCAATGGCTCTCGCAGCGCCTGGGCCAGCAGGTCATCATCGAAAACAAGCCGGGGGGCGGCAACAATATCGGCACCGACGCCGCCGCTCACGCCCCGCCCGACGGCTACACGCTGCTGCTGGTCAACCCCGCCAATGCGATCAATGCCACGCTTTACCGCAAGCTGCCGTTCGACTTCCTGCGCGACATCGCGCCGGTTGCCGGCATCATGAAGGTGCCGAACGTGATGGAGGTCAACCCGGCGGTCCCGGCCAAGACAGTCGCGGAGTTCATCGCCTACGCCAAGGCCAATCCCGGCAAGATCAATTGGGCGACCTCCGGCAACGGCACCTCGGTTCATCTGTCCGGCGAGCTGTTCAAGATCATGACCGGCGTGGAGCTGACCAACGTTCCTTATAAGGGCTCGGCCCCGGCGCTGACCGACATGATCGCCGGCACGGTGCAGGTGATCTTCGACAACATGCCGCCGTCGCTGCCGCACATCCGCGCCGGCAAGCTGCGCGCCCTGGCGGTGACCACCGCCACCCGCTCGGACGCGCTGCCTGATGTTCCCACCGTGGCCGAGACCGTGCCCGGCTACGAGGCGAGCGCGTTCTACGGTGTGGGCGTGCCCAAAGGTACTCCGCCCGAGATCATCGACAGGCTCAACAAGGAGATCAACGCCGGACTCGCCGACCCCAACACGAAGTCCAAGCTCGCCGACCTCGGCGGCATGCTGATCCCCGGCACTCCGGCGGATTTCGGCAAGCTCGTCGCCGGCGAAACCGACAAATGGGCCAAGGTGATCAAGACCGGCGGCGTGGCGCTGGAATGAGCCGCAAGCGTCCCGAGAACCTGCGCAGCCATCGCTGGCTCGGCGTCAACGATCTGCGTGCGTTCGGCCATCGTTCCCGGCTGCGCCAGTTCGGCTACGATGCCGAGGACTGGGCCGGCCGGCCGGTCATCGGCATCATCAACACCTGGAGCGAGATCAATTCCTGCCACGCGCACCTGCGCGCGCGTGCCGAGGACGTCAAGCGCGGCGTGCTGCAGGCCGGCGGCTTCCCGATCGAGCTGCCGGCGATGTCTCTGGCGGAGCCCTTCGTCAAGCCTTCGACCATGCTGTACCGCAATTTCCTCGCGATGGAGGCGGAGGAGCTGCTGCGCAGTCATCCGATCGATGGCGCGGTGCTGCTCGGAGGCTGCGACAAGACCACCCCGGGATTGATCATGGGCGCGATCAGCATGGGCATTCCGGCCATCTACGTGCCGGCGGGCCCGATGCTGCGCGGCAACTGGCGCGGCGAATATCTCGGCTCCGGCTCCGACGTGTGGAAATACTGGACCGAGAAGCGCGCCGGGAACATCAGCGAGGCGCAATGGGGCGAGATGGAGAGCGGGATCGCGCGCTCCTTCGGCACCTGCATGGTGATGGGCACGGCGGCGACCATGATGGCGATCGCCGAGGCGCTCGGCCTCACGCTGCCCGGCGCGTCTTCGATCCCGGCAGCCGACTCGGGCCATCCGCGGATGTGCGCCGCCGCCGGGCGGCGGATCGTCGACTTGGTGTGGGAGGAGCTCACGCTCGAGCGCATCCTCACGCCGCCCGCGTTCGACAACGCGATCAAGGTGCACATGGCGATGGGCGGGTCGACCAACGCCATCATCCACGTGATCGCGATGGCGCGGCGCGCCGGCATTGCCCTCGACATGCAGCGGTTTGACCAGGTCTCGCGGGAAATTCCCGTGCTCGCCAACGTCCGGCCATCGGGAAAGTACCTGATGGAGGATTTCTTCTATGCCGGCGGCTTGCGCGCGCTGATGCGCAAGCTCGCGGACAAGCTCGATCTCTCCTGCATGACGGTGACTGGCAAGACACTCGGGGAGAACATCGCCGGCGCGGAGGTCTATCTGCCCGACGTCATCCGCTCGCTCGACGATCCGATCTACCCCGAAGGCGCGACCGCGGTGCTCACCGGCAATCTCGCCCCGCGCGGCTGCGTGATGAAGCCGGCGGCGGCGGAGCCGCGCTTGCTCAAGCATCGCGGCCCAGCGCTCGCGTTCGAGGACTACAACCACATGGCGCGCGAGATCGATCGCGACGATCTGGCGGTCACGCCTGACCACGTCATCGTCCTCAAGAATGCCGGCCCCAAGGGCGGGCCCGGCATGCCGGAATGGGGCATGCTCCCGATCCCCAAGCGGCTGCTGCAGTCGGGCGTGCGCGACATGGTGCGCATCTCGGATGGACGCATGAGCGGCACCAGCTATGGAGCCTGCATCCTGCACGTGGCGCCGGAGAGCTTCGTGGGTGGACCGTTGGCATTCGTCCAGACCGGCGACGCCATCGAGGTGGACGTGCCGGCACGTCGCATTCATCTCGACGTCGGCGAGGAGGAGCTCAATCGGCGCCGCGCGGCCTGGCGGCAGCCCGCGCCCAGGTACCCGCGCGGTTACGGGGCCATGTTCTCGGCTCATATCGGCCAAGCCGATGAGGGCTGCGACTTCGATTTCCTCGCCGGCAAGGGCCAGATTCCCGAGCCGGAAATCCATTAAACCCCCATCCGCTGGCGAGGACCTGATGAAGATCGGACTTTTCGACCATGTCGAGCACGCCGGCCGTCCGCTCGCGACCCTGTTCGACGAGCGGCTCACCTTCGCGCGCGCCGCCGAGGAAGCCGGCATCTATTGCCTGCACGTGGCGGAGCACCACGCCACGCCGCTCAACATGGTGCCGGTGCCCGGCGTCTATCTCGGCGCGGTGGCGCGCGCCACCAAGCGCATGCGGCTCGGTCCGCTGGTCTATCTGCTCCCGCTCTATTCGCCGCTGCGGCTCATCGAGGAAATCTGCATCCTCGATCATCTCAGCCACGGGCGGATGGAGGTGGGCGTCGGCCGCGGAGTGTCGCCCTACGAACTCAAGTACCACAAGATCGAGCACGAGGATTCGCGCGACATCTTCATCGATGCATTCAACTGCATCAGCGCCGGACTGACCACCGATACCCTCGACTAT
>DATBKR010000463.1:0-6358 GCA_036555805.1 Hyphomicrobiaceae bacterium
GTGCCGGTGGGCGCGGTTGTTGCCGTCATCTCCGAGGGCGCCGGCGTGGCGGCTTCTGCGCCCGCGGCCGCGCCGCCTGCGCCGCCGCCGCGCGCGCCCGTCGCCGTCGCGCCCAGCGCCACCCCGACGGCCCCTGCCGCGCAGGGAGCCTCGCCCGCCGGCGGCCTCGCCAACGGCGCCACCGCCGTCAAGCTCGATCCGTTCTTCGAGGTGCGCACGCCGTCCCGCAACTACGGCCCGGCCCGGCGCGGCGCTGTCGCCGTCACCCCGCTGGCGCGCCGGCTGGCGGTCGAGAGGGGCGTGGACCTCGAAGCCATCCGGGGCTCAGGCCCGCACGGGCGCATCGTCGCCCGCGACGTTGCGGCCTCTGCGGCGGCAAGGCCGGCCCTGGCCGCGCGCCGCGCCGGGGGTGTCACGGCCGAACAGGTCGCAGCGCAGGTGAAGGCGCTGTACGAGCCGGGAAGCTA
The DNA here is from genome assembly GCA_036555805.1 of Hyphomicrobiaceae bacterium. GTDB lineage: Bacteria > Pseudomonadota > Alphaproteobacteria > Rhizobiales > Hyphomicrobiaceae > AWTP1-13. The sequence goes on from DATBKR010000463.1 coordinate 468, forward strand.
CGAGGAGGTCGCCCTCGACAACATGCGCGCCACTATCGCCGCGCGCCTGGTGGAGGCCAAGCAGGCGATCCCGCACTTCTACCTCACGGCCGATGTGGGGACGGACGCGCTCATCCGGTTGCGCGAGGAGGTCAACGCCGCGGCGCCCACCGTCAAGAACGGCACTCCGGCCTTCAGGCTTTCGCTCAACGACATCATCGTCAAGGCCTGGGCGGCGGCGCTGCAGCGCGTGCCGGCCGCCAACGCGGTGTGGGCGGGCGACCGCATCCTGCGCCTGGCGCGCTCCGACATCGGCGTGGCCGTGGCAATCGACGGCGGCCTCTACACGCCCATCGTGCGCGGGGCGGAAGCCAAGACGCTTTCGGCCATCTCCGCCGAGATCAAGGAGCTGTCGGCCCGCGCGCGGGCGCGCAGGCTCAAGCCGCAGGACTACCAGGGAGGGTCGAGCGTGGTCTCCAACCTCGGCATGCACGGCGTCCGCGAGTTCGCCGCCATCGTCAATCCGCCGCACGCCACCGTGCTGGCGGTGGGCGCGGCGCGGCGCCAGCCGGTGGAGCGGCCGGACGGCGGCATCGCCTTCGTCGGGCAGATGACGGTGACGCTGTCGTGCGACCACCGCGTCGTGGACGGTGCGCTGGGTGCCCAGCTGCTCGCCGCGTTCCGCGCCTTCGCCGAGAACCCGGTGACGGCGCTGGCGTAGGTGTTGTCATCCCGGAATTTTGCGGCAGCAAAATATCCGGGACCCAAGGTTGGGAAGGCGTGGAGCCCGTACCCCCCGGGTGCCGGGTCTCGCGCTGTCGCGCTCGCCCGGTATGACAGGATGGCCCGAGGCCGGAACCCGCCACGCGGGAGACCATATAGCGGGTGTGCGGCGCTGCCGCGGCGGAACGGGTGAGCGGCGGTGCTATGGTGTCAGACCCGGAGGGTCTGACACCTGCCTGCAAGGGAGACTTCGCATGAGCTCTGCTGTAAGGCACACGTTCGCCGCGGCGGTCGGCCTCGCCGCAATCGCCCTGTCGCCGGCCCTGGCCCAGGAGTACAAGGCCGGGCCGATCAAGATCGAGGCGCCGTGGATTCGCGCCACGCCGGCGGGCGCCGAAGTGGCGGGCGGCTACCTCAAGATCGAGAATACCGGCAAGGAACCAGACCGGCTGATCGGCGGGTCCACGGCCATCGCCGGCAAGTTCGAGATCCACGAAATGAAGATGGAGGGCAGCGTCATGAAGATGCGCGAGCTGCCCAAGGGCCTCGAAGTGAAGCCGGGCCAGAGCGTCGAGCTGAAGCCCGGCTCGTATCACCTGATGCTCACGGACCTGAAGCGGCCGGCGAAAGAGGGCGACAAAATCAAGGGCACCCTGGTATTCGAGAAGGCCGGCACGGTGGAGGTGGAATACGCCGTGCGCGGCATGGGCGGCGGAAAGAAGAGCAGCGAAGGCGCCAGCCGCGGCGGCCATGGAAGCATGATGCATTGACGAGGAGGCGCCCCTTGAAGCGCATCCGCATCGCGGCGTGGATTGCGGTTGCGGCCGTCCTGGCGGCCGTGGGCATCGCCTACGTCTGGTGGCCCAACCTTGGCCTCGTATCGTCGCGGATGCCGCTCTCGGCCAGCATCGGCGGGCCGTTCGAGCTGACGACGCAGGACGGCAGGCGGCTGTCGAGCGCCGAGCTCAAGGGCAGGCCGTTCGCCCTGTTCTTCGGGTTCACGCATTGCCCCGATGTGTGCCCGACGACCATGCTGGAGTTGAGCAACGTCATCAAGCAGATGGGGCCCGACGCCGACCGCATGCGGTTCTTCTTCGTCAGCGTCGACCCCGAGCGCGACACGCCCGATCTCCTCAAGCTCTACCTGTCGAATTTCGACCCGCGCATCACCGGCCTCGTGGGCACGCCGGCGGAGATCGCCGCCGTCGCCAGGTCCTACCGGGCCTTCTACGAGAAGGTGCCGACCAAGGACGGCTTCACCTTCAACCACACCGCCCTCGTATACCTGATGGACCGCGAGGGCCACCTCGCCGGCACGCTCAACTACCAGGAACCGGAGGACGTGCAGGTGAAGAAGCTGCGGCGGCTGGTGGGGCAGTCGTCGTCGTAGGTGAGATGGTGAGTGGTGAGAGGTGAGTAGCGGCCGGAGTTCCGGTTCAGGTGACGAGTTTCCAACGATCGGATCATGAGCGAAACATCTTGCTGATCCTCTCGCATTCGCCCAACAGGTCCGACAGCGCACCGCTGCGCAAGAGGCCCCGCGCCCGGCCAAGACGAGGTGCGCTTCTCCTGTCTTAATGTTGTCCCCTGTGGCCAAGCGTCAATCCTCACCCCTGGCGCCGACCGAAACTCACCATCTCACCACTCACCATCTCACGTGGGTCAGACCCCGCAGGCTCTGACCCACTTCACTCCGCCTTCATCACCAGGCACTCGATGTCGAGGCGCTTGAGGGCGGTGCACACCCCAGCGGCGGCGGAGTGGGCGCCGAAGCCGCCGTAGCGGGCGCGGAAGAACACCTTGTCACCCAGCCTGACCTGGCTCATATGCGGGGTGTGCGCGGCCAGCAGGGTGCCGGCCCGCTCGCGCGCCCAGGCGAGACGCCTTTCGGCCTCGTCCTGCGTCTGGAAAGCGCCGATCTGCACCTGGAAGGGCCCCGCCGGCGCACGGCCGGGCGCGGAAGCGACCCGCCGCGGGGCGGCGGTCTCCGGCGACGCTGCGGGCGCTGTATCATCAACCTCCGCAGACGCCTCGCTCCGGGCGGCGGGCGCGGGCTCCGGCGCGCGCGCCAGGACGGGCCGCACGCGCATCACCTGGATGCCTGCCGGAACGCCCTCCTCGGGGGCCGCGGCGGGAGCGGTGCGCTCCGCCGGCCTCGGTGTCGGAGGCACCACGGCGGCAGCCGCAGCCCCGGCCGGGGTGGACGGCGGCACCTCGGCCTGCGCCACGGCCGGCGTGGCGGGCCGGCGCGTCTTGTGTTCGGAGGCTCTGGCCAGGCCCGCATCGAGACGCGCCCGCACGGCGGCGTTGCGCAGCGCCGCGGTGTAGCCGCCGAAATAGGCCGCCACGACGTGCTTCTTGCCGCGTCGCACGGAGGCCACGAGGTTGAACCCCGACGCGCGCGTATAGCCCGTCTTCATGCCGTCGAGGCCCCGGTAGGAGAACAGCAGGGTATTGTGGTTGCGGAAGGTGTCGCCGCCCCAGCTGAAGGTGCGCGTGGAGAACAGCGGGTAGTGCTTCGGGAACTGGTCCTGGATGCGCAGCGCCAGGGTGATCATGTCGCGCGCTGTCGTGACCTGCTCGGCGTCAGGCAGACCGGAGGCGTTGCGGAACACCGTGGCAGTCATGCCAAGCTCGCGCGCCTTGCTATTCATGAGCTCGACGAAGCGCTCCTCGCTGCCGGCGACGCGCTCGGCCAGCGCCACCGCTACGTCGTTGGCCGATTTCGTGATGAGCGCCTTGATGGCGCCGATCAGGTCGATCTCGGTGCCCTCCTCGACATCGAGCTTGGAGGGCGCTTGCCCCACCGCGTTGGCCGAGAAGCGCACCTTGCTGGCGAACGTCAGCCGCCCCTGCTCGATCTGCTCGAAGACCAGATAGAGAGTCATCAGCTTGACGAGCGAGGCCGGGTAGCGAGGCGCGTCGGCGGCCCGCTCATAGAGCACGCGGCCGGTGTTGGCATCCACCACCAGCACGGCGTGGCGCCCCACCTCCGCGGCGTAGGCGCGGGCCAGCAGCGGGTGGAGGCCCAGCATCAGAGCCAGCGCCACGCCGCCGAGACGGCGCAGAAGCGCATATCGGCCAGATTGAAATGCCATCCCTCTTTCCCAGCTCGTGCGACGGCCGGTGCTCGCTCCCAAGCCCGCGAAACCGGCGTGAGAACCCCCTGCTCTGGCTTCACAGTGCCTTTGGGGCGACTTTGAGGCCCGCGCCCCACGGTTGCGGCAGAAGGTAAGCGACAGGTTAAGGCGGCATGTTAAGGATGACCTAAAACTGGGCACCGGAGGATATTGCGTCGCAGCAATTCGGCTTGACTTTTCATTGTGCAGTGCATATATTCCGATGCGACGCGCAGCTTGTGTGCTGTGCTTCTTCCCCCGCATCCGCACCCAGGACCACGCCAATGATCAAGAATTTCGAGGGCTTCCAGAAGCTCGGCCAGCAGAACGTCGATGTCGCCATGAGGATGTTCGGCGAGTGGAGCAGGGGCTGGCAGGCCATCGCCACCGAGATGACCGACTACAGCAAGCGGTCGTTCGAGGAAGGCACCGCCACCGTGGAGAAGCTGTTGTCGGCGAAGTCCTTCGAGCAGGCGGTCGAGATCCAGACGGGCTACGCCAAGCGCGCCTACGACGACTACATGCATCAGGTCACAAAGATCGGCGGCCTCTATGCCGACCTCGCCAAGGAGGCCTACAAGCCGGTCGAGAAGGCGCTGCAAGGCACACGCTGACGTTCGCGGCAGCCGCGTCCCACGTCAAGGCCGGTGCAGCACGCGTCGAGGCTACATCCCGACTTCCTCCCGGACTGTTCTTCATGCAACCCGGGCTCGCGCTCCCCAAGCGCGCGGCCCGGTTTTTTTTGTCGCAATTCTCGGCCTCGTTCACCATATAGCGGCCGAACGGCGACAACGATGGGAGGACGGGACGGCCGCGCCAGGCGCTGTGCCGGCACGCTGTAACGCGCGGGCTGCCGGCGCGAGCTTTGCATGATCCCGGTTGCATGCGTCCCGAGCGCGCCAGTCCCGACCCAGCGTTTGCGAAAACCGGGCGGCTGTCGGTAAGATGGGGTGAGGAGCTTCGGTCGGGGAGCGGGTTGGAGAAATGTCGGGCAGGAACGGGTCGAACGGATCGCGGGGCGATGATGAGGGCAAGACCGGCCTCATCACCAAGACGCGCCCCAAGACCAAGAAGCCCAGCCTCTACAAGGTGCTGCTCTTGAACGACGACTACACGCCCATGGAGTTCGTTGTGCATGTGCTGGAGCGCTTCTTCAACAAGGGCCGCGAAGATGCCACGCGCATCATGCTCCATGTGCACCAGAAGGGTGTGGGCATCTGCGGCGTCTATACCTACGAGGTGGCGGAGACCAAGGTCGCGCAAGTGATGGACTTCTCGCGTCAGCACCAGCATCCGCTGCAGTGTACGATGGAAAAGGAGTAGGAATCTCCCGTGCCCGCCTTCTCGCAAAGCCTGGAAGCCTCGCTGCACCGTGCGCTGGAGTACGCCAACGAGCGTCACCACGAGTACGCCACCCTGGAGCACCTCCTGCTGGCCCTGTTGGATGACCGCGACGCCGCGGCGGTGATGAAAGCCTGCCTCGTCGACTTCGACGCGCTCCGCAAGCGGATCACGGAATACCTCGATAACGAGCTTACCAGCCTCTACGTGAAGGGCTCCACGGAAGCCCAGCCCACCACGGGCTTTCAGCGCGTGGTGCACCGCGCGGTGGTGCACGTGCAGTCCTCGGGCCGCGAGGAGGTGACGGGGGCCAACGTGCTGGTCGCCATCTTCGCCGAGCGCGAGAGCCACGCCGCCTTCTTCCTGCAGGAGCAGGAGATGACGCGCTTCGAGGCGGTGCAGTACATAAGCCACGGCATCGCCAAGCGCCCCGGCATGTCCGAGCCCAAGCACGTGCGCGGCGTGGACGAGGACCAGAACGGCGACGGCCGCGAGGACGGCAAGAAGCAGCCGCAGGACGCGCTCAATACCTACTGCGTCAACCTCAACAAGAAGGCCAAGGTCGGCCGCATCGACCCGCTCATCGGGCGCGAGCCCGAGGTGATGCGCACCATCCAGGTGCTGTGCCGGCGCCAGAAGAACAACCCGCTGTTCGTGGGCGACCCCGGCGTGGGCAAGACGGCCATTGCCGAGGGCCTCGCGCGCAAGATCGTCAACGCCGACGTGCCG
>DATBKR010000464.1:0-13921 GCA_036555805.1 Hyphomicrobiaceae bacterium
CTCCGACTGCGCTACGAAGCGGTCCCAGTGCTCGCGGTACTCGATGGGCGGCGACTCGCTCGCCTCGTCCGGCCCGCCGCCGAACCCCAGCGCCGCTGCCAGCGTGGAGATGAATCCCGGTTTCGCCGCGGGCGGCTCCTCCGGGGCCTCGCCCTCCTGCTCGCGCATGCGCTTCTGCGCCAGCTCCAGGATGCGCCGGGTGGAGAGCCCGCCGAACTCCTCGAAGAACTGCTCGCCAAGATAGAGCGTGGGGTCGGCGCCGGCGTTGCGCTCGTCCTGCTGCAGGCGCTTGGAGATGATGAGCCGCGCCTCCTCGGCCGAGCGCGTCTCGATCAGCGGCACCGGCCCGGCCTTCTCAATGCGGTCGATGTAGGACTGTGCGAGCACCTCGCGCACGTTGCCGTAGAACTCGGCCAGGCACGAGACGAGCACGATGGAGGTGGGCACCCGGTTGGCGACCTGGATGAGGTCGCGCGCCGCCTTCTGGAAGCGCTCGGCGTAGTCGTCGAAGAAGCGCAGGTCCTCCATCTGGTCGATAGCGAACACCAGCGCCGCGCGGTCCATCGCCCAAATGAGCCAGCCGATCGACTCGATGATGTCGAAGGCGCGGCCCTCGCCGGAGTTGGGGTCGAGCGCTGCGACGGCCTCCTGCGACAGCTCGCCGAGCTTCTGGCCGTGCAGGTACTGGCGCACCCGCTGGTCGATGCGCGGGTCGGAGCGCTGCAGGTAGAGCAGCGCGCGTACCACGTTCACGTCGAGGCTCTGGCCGGCGAACCTGGGCGCGGCGACGATCTGGTCGGCGAGGTTGAGAACGAGTTTGGCGAGCGCGGCGTCGCTGAGCTTGGCGTTGCGCAGCTTGTCGATCTGGGCGGCCTCGACGGCCTCGGTGTCGTCAACGAGGCGCTTGGCGAGGCGGGCGAGCGCGCTCTCCCCGCCGCCGTCGGGGTCGTAGGGCTTCTCGAGCGAGGCGATCAGCCGCCGCAGGTAGTAGTCGGCGTAGTTGGCCACGTCCGGCGTCATCTGCGCGTAGCCGAAGTAGGCCTTGCCGCTGCGGTGCGCGCCCGTGCGCAGGGCGCGGATCAGGTGCGTCTTGCCGGCGCCCGACTGGCCGTGGAACAGCAGGATGCGCGCCTGCACCGATGACCCCTCGGTCGCCGTGACCGCATCCAGGAGGTCGGCGAACCTGCGGCGCGCGTTGGCGTGCACCAACTCGACATCCACGGGGTCGGCCCGCCAGATGTCGTCCTCCCAGGTGATGGAGTGCTCGAAGGCCGCAGACAGGCGATCGGCGAGCGGCGCAATGTGAGCCTCGTGGCGCATGAACCCTCAATACGGACTAAACGTTGGCAGCGGCAACATCATGCATCCACGCGAATGAAGTGAAACACCGCGTTGCGATAGATCACCGCCGAGTCCTGCACGTCCCTGATGTTGGTTTCGTCCTTCAGGTCGGCGTTGGCCAGAGCGAGCTGGCCCGCGCGGTGCGCCTCGGCCAGCATGCACTTGAATTGGATCTCGGACAGGCCCCACTCGGGCCGCTGCTCGCGCAGCGTGCGCCACACGCGGCTGATGTAGGCCTTGCGGTCGCCGCTCCAGCCCTGGGCCTCGCCCGCTGCCAGGCGGCGCACCTCGCGGGCGAAGCCCGGCAGGTCGCGCGGGCGCTCGACTGGCGGTGACTCGATAACAACAGCCTTTGCCGGCCGCGCGCTAATCTGTGCTGCGTTCGATGTAGATTGACCCGGCTCACCCCAAACGTGACCGAATTCCCCTCTCCCTTGTTGGGAGGGGCTATGGGTGGGGGGACCCCCAACCCTCGATGTTCTGGAATCCCCCCCACCCTGTCCCTCCCGCACAAAGGGGGAGGGGACGTCGGGGCGGGTGCCGTGCCCCGAGCCGGCGCTCGCAGCCATTGCGGAGGGCGGCGGGGGAACGGCGAAGGAGCGGCGCAGGACGCCGGCGCGCAGGGCCGGGAGGTCGGCGCCGCGCGCCCCGCAGGCCTGGGCGGCCAGCGCCGACACCAGGCGCCGGTCGGTGCCGGGGTCGCGCGGCTTGTCCATGAGTTGTGCGGCCAGCAGGCGGCTGGCGCGCGCGGGCAGGCCGGATTTGCCGGCAACGGCCGCCGCAGTCTGGCCGCCGAACGCCTTCCGCAGCGCCACGGCCGCCAGCGCCTGGCGCAGGCGCGCCGGCGTGACCGCCCCTTTGATCTGCAACCCGTAGCCGTGGACGAGGATGGCCGCGCGCAGCCCGTCGAGCGTCGCCAGCGCCGCCAGCCGCTTGGTCGTCGTCTTCCGCTGACCCACCGCCTTGGCGATCAGCCACTCGTTGCACGCCCTCTCCCAGGTAAGCGGCGTGCTGGCGGAAACGTCCAGGAACCTGGCCGCGGCGGCGGCGCCGGCCGCGGTCGCGGCGAAGCCGCCCGGCTTGGGCGTGATCAGTCCGTCGTCGGAAAGGGCGTCGAGCGCACCCTCCACGCTCGCGCGCCAGCGCGAGGCCGGCATCTGCGCGCCGGCGAAAATGGACAGGTCGGCGGCGATCTCGCCCTTGTCGACGGGGCGCGTCGCGCCGGCGATGCGGACCAGCACGAGGCGTCCGAGCGGATTTTGGGTACCGGCATCGGCGGCCGGCAGCTTGTCGGCGACCTTGTGCACTCCTGGCCTCCTTGCACAACCAGGCAGCTGGGCCACGAGGTCAGACCCCCGGTCTGATGGGGTCAGACCCCTGACCTCTACGCGAAGACCAATCCACACCGCTTTGGTCAGGGGCCTGACCCCACTCGTCAGGAGTCTGACCCCGTCACGGGCGAAAATCGCGGCGTCCCCGGACGCGCGAATCACCGGAGGCACACGCGCCATGTTGCGGAAGTTCGCCAAAAAACCAAGGGGCTCGAAGCAGATGGATAGCAGATGGAGGTGGCCGGCTGCGCGTCGCGGTTGCGGACCGGGGCAGATCCCCGCTCGGACAAACCAGCGTATCGAAACCGGGGTCAGACCCCTCGCATCGGCGTCAGGGACTCAAGTTCGCCGGCGGGAGCCGAGGGGTCCGACCCCGTTGGCCCAACTAGCGTCATGATTGGGTTGTGGAGTTGCAACCAGGGACTGCAGCACGAGCTGCCGGGGGTCGCGACAGCCGTCTGGGACACGCGCATTGGAAGGGGTGCCGATCAGGTCGCCGCGGCGGCGCATGGCCTTTGGCCGCCCGTTCGGCGGCCGGGCGGGAGACGTGCCGCCCGGACCCGGCGTTAAGGAGTGCTTAACGGGTGCGGCCCACGATCGGCCCACCCACGGGACATCCATCCGCGGGGGAGTTGCCATGCGACGCGTCGTGTTGCCCGCCGTGCTCTCGCTGTGCCTGTCCGGCTGCGGCATGGTCAGCTACTCGTTGACGGCGGACCTGCCCACCTCCGGCCAGCCGACCGAGAAGAGGCCGCCCCGTACGCACACCGCCGACGCCTCGGGCGCCATCCCGAAGATCGCCGCCGCCAGCACCTACGACAAGGCGCCCAAGGGCAGCTACGAGCACGCGCCGCGGGGCGCTCTGGCCGAGCGCGACTACAGCAGTACGCGCCTCGACGCCGAGCGGGCGCGCGACCTCGTCAACGCCTTCCGCCGGCAGAACGGCCTGCGCGCCCTGAAGCTGCAGCCGGCGCTCACCGAGGCGGCGCGCGCCCATTCGCGCGACCTCGCCAAGTGGGACCGCATCTCGCATTTCGGGTCCGACGGCTCCAACCCGTGGGACCGGGTCAAGCGCGCCGGCTACAGTGCCAGGCTGGCGGCCGAGAACGTCGGCACCGGCCAAGCCACCCTCGACGAGGTGATGAAGGGCTGGGAGGCCAGCCCCGGCCACAAGAAGAACCTGCTGATCCCCGACGCCGAGCACATGGGCATCGCTCTCGTGCAGGACCCCAAGACGGAGTTCAAGACCTTCTGGACCCTGGTCATCGCCTCGCCGCAGTGAAGGCTGGCGCCTTTGGGTAGCGATTCTCGGGTTTCGCACCGAGCCACGGACCGGCTCCTCGTGGTGGCTAACAGTGGCTGTTGAACGTGGAGCGGGGCACATCGGCCTTGGAGATTGCATCGAAGCAAAGCTCTACGAGGCAACTCTGCTCAGGTTGATTGCCTGGAGGCGTTCATGAGTGGCCGCCGGGCCTACAGGCCGGTGTAGATGAAGCCGGCCCAATAGTAGGGGTGCGCGTAGGGCCGCGCGAGGCGCTCGGCGGTACGGGTTGTCCGCTTGCCGGGCGTGGGCGGCGGGCTATCTCCGATCCATTCGACCGCGGTGCGGCTGCGCGAGCGGGTCAACCCTTCAGCGCTTAGCGCTTCGCCGATCCTGGCGGCGCGACCGCGCTCCAGACGGCCCTGCCGCGCGGCGATCCTGGCATAGCCCTGCAGGTCCGCGTTGGTGGCCTGGCGCAGCCACAGTTGCGCGCGCCGCAGGGCCGTGGGCGGCGGCAGGCCGCCGTCCATGTGCAGCTCGTAGAATTTGGCGATCAGCAGCGCGGTGGCCGAGTCCGACACCGGCCACAGGGTGCCGAGCACGCCCGCCGCGCCCAGCGCCGTGAAAGTTCCCGGCAGGCCGATGAACTCGTCGGGGCTGCGGTTGATGTCGTAGAGGCCGGTCTCGCACGCCGACAGCACCACCAGACGCGGGCGGCCGAGGCCTTCGGCCTCCAGCAGCCGGCCGACGCTGAGGGGCGCCATGGCGTGCATGATCAGCGCCGATTGGCGCGCATCCTCCCACGAGAAGCTGCCGTGCGAGGCGAAGTGCCAGTAGCTCCTGCCCTTGAGCGCGGCCAGCACCGCCTCGGGCGTCGCCGCCGCGCCCTCCAGCACGGTGCGCGCCCGCGCCGGGAAGTGCGAGGCCACGAGCTGGCCTTCCTTCTCGGTGTCTTCGAGGTCGCCGGTGGGGTTGACGACGGCGGCGAGTGTGGCGGGCGCGGCGGCGGCGATCCGCTTCTGCGCGGAGGCGAGCGCTTCCAGGCTCGGCGCATAGACGATCTCGTAGGTGTCGGTCAGCCGCCGTTTGCCGGCGGGATCCTGGGCGAGCCCGAGCGGGAGGATGCCGAGGCCGCCCGAGGGGAGCCACACGAGGCGCGCGCCGGGCTCGACGCCGGCCTGCTTCAGCGCCGCATCGAGGCGACCGCCAAGCAGGGTCCACAGTTGCTGGCCCAAGCCGTCGATGGCGGCCAGCCATTCGGGCCAGCGCCGCTCGAACTCGGCGTCCGGCAGGTGGTTGATGCTGTAGGCGCCGCGCCAGCCGCCGCTCTTGTCGTCGCCAAGCAGCAGCGCGTTGAGCCTGTCCGTGGTGAGATCGGGCAGGTCGAGGACGACAGGGGTCAGACCCTGCGGGTCCGACCCCGTTGCGCCAACCCGGGATTGCGCCGTCCTTGCTCCCCGCCGGCCTCGAGCCGCGGTGTCAGCCGCGGCCTGCGCCGGGGCAGAGGGTCTGATACCTTTTGTCACGATCACGATCTTGCCGCCGACGCCGGTGACGATCGGCACGACCACGGCGCCGCCCTTGGCGACGAGGGCGCGCGCCTGCGCCAGCGCGGAAGCCTCGCCGTTCCCGGACGCATCGGCCTCCTTGACCAGGGCGAGCAGCTCCTGCCGCAGGGCGGCCAGCCGCTCGACGGCTGCGGCGCGCGCGGTGCCTTGCGCCTCCGCCACCGCCCGGTCCGCGCTCCGGACCTCCACGCGCAGCCCGTCGAGGCGCCTGCGCTTGTCGGGCGGCAGGGCGAGCCCCTGCAGCTTCAAGGCGACGGCCATCAGCCTGGCGCGTCCCTCGCTGGCGAGCGTAAGGGCCGCCTCAGCGTCGCCGCCCTGCGCGGCGGCGTAGGCGGCTTCGCCGAACAGCGGCCCTGCCTGCTCGATCAGGCTGCGCGCCTCGGCCTCGTCGAGTCCCTGGCCGAACAGGAGCAGGAAGGCGTCACGTGCGCTCGCATAGACCAGGCCAGCCTCTGGCCACTTGCCCGCTTCGAGCAGGGTCCGGCCCACGGCGCGTGTCACGAGCAGGTGCTCGCGCGGCAGGGTTTCCCGCGTGAAGTGGGTGAGAGCCGCCGTCCAGGCTGCAATCGCCTGCCTGACGTTCGCATCCCGCTCGCCGCGGACGCGGTCGTGGTACACGATGCCGAGGTTGTACTGGGCGGTCGCCCATGCATACGGCAGCGACTCGGGTGTGAGGACGGTGAGGGCCGCCTCGAAGGCGGCAATGGCCTTCTCCAGGTTCTCGGCCCGCTCGCCGCGGATGCGATCCTTATACATAATGGCGAGATTGTTCTGCGCTTGCGCCCATTCGAACGGCAGCGCCTCCCGCGTCAAGACAGTGAGGGCCCCCTCGGAGGCGGCGATGGCCATCTCCAGGTTGTCGGCGCGGTCGCCGCGGATGCGGTCCCGATACGCAATGGCCAGGTTGTTCTGGGCTTGTGCCCAATCGGTCGGCGCGGTTTCGCGCGTGAAGACCGCGAGGGCCGCCTCGAACGCGGCAACCGCCTTTTCGAGATTGTCGGACCGGTCGCCACGGACGCGGTCTCGATAGACGATGCCGAGGTTGTTCTGGGCCTCGGCCCAATCCTTCGGCGTCGCCTCGCGCGTGAACACTGTCAGGGCAGCCTCGAATGCGGCGATGGCCCGCTCCATGTTATCGGCCCGGTCTCCGCGCACCCGGTTCCAATAGGCGCTGCCGAGGTTGTGCTGCGTGGACGCCCACTCTTTCGGCAGGGCCTCGCGGGTGCGCACGCTGAGCGCGGCCTCGAGCGCGGCGATCGCCTTCTCCATGTTGTCGGCCCGGTCGCCGCGCACGCGGTTCCAATAGACGCCGCCGAGCTCGTCCTCGGTCTGCGCCCACTCCTTCGGCATGGCCTCGCGGTTGCGCACGCCGAGCGCAGCTTCCAGCGCGGCGATCGCCTTCTCCATGTTGTCAGCCCGGTCGCCGCGGATGCGGTCCGAATAGGCCGCCCCGAGGTTGTGCTGCGTCTCCGCCCACTCCTTCGGCATGGCTTCGCGGGTGCGCACGCCGAGAGCGGCCTCGAACGCGGCGATCGCCTTTTCCACGTTCTCGGCACGGTCGCCGCGCACGCGGTCCAGATAGGCCGCGCCGAGATAGTGCTGCGTTTCCGCCCACTTGGCCGGCGTGGCTTCCCGCGTGAAGGCCGTGAGGGCCGCCTCGAACGCTGCAAGGCGCTTTTCCATGTTGTCGGCACGGTCGCCGCGGATGCGGTTCCAATAGGCGGCGCCGAGATTGCTCTGCAGCGTTGCCCATTGCTCGGCCGACGTCTCGCGCGCGGTGGCCTGCAGGGCCTGCTCGTAGGCCGCGATGGCCCGCTCGAGGTTGTCGGCGCGCTCGCCGCCGGCACGCTGGTCATAGGCCACGCCGAGGGTCCACCACAGCCAGGCGCGCGATTGGGCATCCACGCGCTCCTGCGATCCCTGCCGCAGCTCGGCCACGAGCTTCAACGCCTGCTCGGCGAGGGCGATCCGCTCCTCGGGCCCCTGCGTATGCTGGAGGAGTCCCCACAGACGCCCGAGCTCTTCGGCCTTCTCCGTGACGGCGGCGTCGGCCGGTTCCGCGGCGTCGTTCTGTTGCGCGAAAGCCCGCTCGGCCGGCGCAAGGGGGCCGGCCAGGAACGCCATGAACAGGATCCACGCCAGTATGTGCCGCACGCTCCCCTCCCCGCACCGCGGCCGGGCTTCGCCAGGCCGGACAGCCCGCGAAAATGCCAGGACGGGGGCGTCCTGAACATGCACTTATATTTGTTCGCGGCCGGATGGCTATTTTACGCCGCCGGAGCCCCTCCTCACCGCGCCGAATGCAGCGGGGGGAGCTACTGCGGCGTATCGACCGCAGGGATGGGAGGGCCATCGAGGTGCACGCCGGTGGACGGCTGGCCCGACGCACCCGCCGCCTCGTTCCCGGTAAGGGCGCGCGATCCCACGCCCGGGGCCCTGAATTGCCCGTCGGTGCCGGTGGTGTCGGTGCCCCGTTGCTTCGCGAGCGTCACACCGTTCGTGGCCGGCGGCGCGGCGTGCTCCGCCGCCAGCGACAGGCCAGCCGCTACGCTGAGCAGCATGGCAAACGCAACCGGCATTGTCAGTCCTCGACGTCCGGCGTGGGCCTTCATAGGCAGTCTCCGCGGTCGTGGCGACCGGGGACAACCTGAGGCGGAGACCGAGAGTTCCGGGTTAACGGCACGCCCGCATGCCGCGCGCCACTGTGCCGCACGAGCGCCGTCGGCGGCTAGTCGTCGGCCGCGGCGGGGGCCTTCTTGGCGGCTGCGGCCTTCTTGACCGCAGCGGCCGCCGCGCCGCGCTTGGCCTTGTGCCTGGCGCGCGCCACGGCGCGGCGCCGTCCGGTGCCGCACGCCCAGGAGACGACGCTCTGGCGGATGCTGACGGCGCCCTTGGCGTCGGCGGCGAGCGGGAGCGTGTCGAGGCTCTCGGAGCCGAACAGCGTCTTCCAGCCCGCCGTCTGGAAGCCGTGCTCCAGGAGGTTGGCGGCGCGCGCGCTGCGATTGCGGCCGGTGGTCTCGCCCAGAACCACTGCCACCAGCTTCTGCCCGTCGCGGCTGGCGCTGGCCACAAGATTGTAGCCGCTGTCGCAGATGAAGCCGGTCTTCATGCCGTCGGCGCCGTCGTAGGTGCGCAGGAGCGGGTTGTGGTTGCGCAGGACGCGCTTGCCCATGCGCATCTCCTCCATCGACCACAGGTGCGCGTAGTTCGGAAAATCGCGCACCACGGCGGTCGTGAGCCTGGCGAGGTCGCGCGCGGTCGAGAGCTGTTCAGGCGCCGGCAGGCCGTTGGCGTTGACGTAGCTGGTGCGCGTCATGCCGAGGCGCTTGGCGGTGGCGTTCATGCGCTCGGCGAAGGCCTCCTGCGTGCCGGACAGGGCCTCGGCGAGCATGACCGCGGCGTCGTTGGCGGACTTGACGATCAGCGCCTGCAGGGCGGTCTCCACCGTGATCTCCGCGCCCACCGGAAGGCCGAGGTGGCTCGGCGGCTGGCTGTGGGCGAGCTCGGAGACCTTGATCTTGTCCTGCAGGCCGATCTTGCCGTCTCTCAGGGCCTCGAACACGAGGAAGGCGGTCATGATCTTGGTGAGCGAGGCCGGATACCATTGGTCGTCCTGGTCCTCGGCGTAGAGTATCCGGCCGTTGGCCGGATCGAACAGCAGCGCGGGGCCGGCGGCGGCGGGCGACAGTGCGACCGTGGAAGCCACGACGACCGACAGCACCTTCGAAGCGCGCATCTTTGCCTTCCCACAGCTCTCGCGCTCCGACGGCCTGCATGCCGACCGTCAGTGCGCCGCTTCGATTTCGCACGACCCGCACCGGTCCACGCCAAGCCTGCCCGAGGTCTACGGTCGGGCAGGGCGGGCGGAGCCTAGCGTCGGCGCCGGGGCTCGTCCAGCCGCGATGGCGCGTCCCCGCGACGAATTCGTCCCGAGCGGGCTTCCGGGTCGCAGTCAAGAGCGGCGCGGCCGGGAGCGGCGCATCCATGAGCGACCCCTCGCCTCCGCCGTCGCATTTTTCAACTCCAGCACTGACACGAGGGGCCTGACCCCGTTTCCTTTCCATTCACCATGCGGCCGCGGCGCGGTGGAAAGCCGCACCGCATTTGCTATGATCCGCGCGCTGCCTGTCCGGATCACCGCACCCGATCCTGCAAAGGGAACCGGACCACTCATGTTGGGTAGCACATGCGCGGGCTCCCGCCCGCTTCCTTGGCGCGGCATCGACTGCAGCGCATTTCTCCTCACCGATCAGCTCGCCGACCGGCGCCGGCACCTGCGCCGCATCATCGAGCACGCCGTCGCCCCGGCCTTCGCCGTGCGCCGTGGTGCGCTGTGGGCAGCTACGCGCGGAAGCCCCGCGGAGGCCTTCGCCCGCCAGGTCGCCATGTATCTGGCACACGTGGGCTTCGGCCTGAGCCTGAGCGAGGTGGCCCGCCTGTTCGCGCGCGACCGCAGCACCGTTGCGCACGCCTGCGCGCTGGTCGAGGACCGCCGCGACGCCGCCCCGTTCGACCGCGCGCTCGACCTGCTCGAAGGCCTGCTGCGCCTGCTCGCGCTGCGCCAGCTGTAGCCGCCGTCTGTCGGATCGGAGGTCCCATGAAAAGGTCGAAGCGCGCCGGCGCGCGCGCCGCACCTCCTGCGCCCCAGGCCGCGCGCGAGACGCCGCTCCAGTGGCTCAGGCGGCGTAGGGACAAGAGCGGCCGGCCGCTGCTCACGCAGGCTCAGGTGGACGCCGGTGAACGGCTCGCGCAGGACTATTGGCACGCCCAGCTGCAGCCGCGCACGACCGCCAACTGGTCGGCCGCGGCGCCGAGCGAACGCTCGCGCCGCTCGGCGCCGGGAGCGGGGGTGGAGATGCGCGACGCCGTGGTGGCGGCACGCCAGCGCGTGAACCGCGCGCTTGAGGCGCTCGGCCCCGAACTGGCAGGCGTGGCCATCGACGTGTGCTGCCACGAGATGGGCCTGGAGGCCGCCGAGCAGGCCCGTGGTTGGCCGCCGCGCTCTGCCAAGGTGGTGCTCGACGTCGCGCTGACGACGCTCGCGCGCCACTACGGCCTGGTCCCACCCGAGCGGCCCCTCCCCGCGCGCCTGCGCCACTGGGGCGACGCCGACTACCGGCCGACGCTGGATGAGTGGCGGTGGTAGGCCGCCGGTGCGCTGCGCTGACACCGTTTTTCATTAAGTTGTCTACAGAATCTAAGAATACAGATATTACCGTATGCTTTGTGGAGCGCGCCCGCCGCATCCGCATTATCTCCGCTCGGAGGGCGACGAGACCTGAGCAAATCGACTACAGCAACCAAGCCTCGCGCGGACCTACCTCGAGGTGATCGCCAGGAACCCGGACGGCGTGATTGCGGCGTTAAAGGCAGTCCCGCGGCACGGGAGGTGAGCGGTGATGGGCCAAAGGCGAGTGGCGGCATGGGGGTCAGACCCGCAGGGTCTGACCCCGATCTTCCGCGGCGGCGCGGGCGTCGGCGCGGATGCGCTCGACCATGGAGAAGAAGCCGTTGGAGCGCTGGGGGGTGAGGTGCTCGGCGAGGCCCAACTCGCCGAACACCGTCTTGGCGTCGGTGGCCAGGATCTCCCGGGGCGTCCTGCCCTGCACGAGGGCGAACAGCACGGCCACCAGCCCGCGCACGATGTGGGCGTCGCTGTCGCCCTGGAACTCCAGCACCGGAGCGGCGCCGCCGTTGCGCTTCACCGCGCTCGCCAGCCACACCTGGCTCACGCAGCCGCGCACCTTGTTGGCCTCGGTGCGCAGCGCCTCGGGAAACGGCGGCAAGCCGCGTCCAAGCTCGATCAGGTAGCGGTAGCGGTCCTCCCACTCGTCGAGCAGCGCGAAGTCG
The DNA here is from genome assembly GCA_036555805.1 of Hyphomicrobiaceae bacterium. Taxonomy (GTDB): domain Bacteria; phylum Pseudomonadota; class Alphaproteobacteria; order Rhizobiales; family Hyphomicrobiaceae; genus AWTP1-13. The sequence continues at coordinate 11,352 of DATBKR010000464.1, forward strand.
GTACGGATGGTCTCGATCGTCATGCTTTCGGGTTATCAGGTTCCGGGGCCAGGCGTCGGGGCCGATCCGGCCCTCCGATCCCATTACCTGCCCCCTCTACCCATCCATATGGCCTCGGATGGGGGCCATGCAAGCCGCCGGCGTGCTCGGCGTGCAAGCCATGGGGTCGCCACGATTGCGCAGCGAAATGACACGGGCATGACGAGGATTGCCAGCAGGGAACACGGCATGAAGCTGACGGTCCGCCCGCTCATGCCCGATCTGTGGCTCGCGCTGGAGGACCTGTTTGGCAGGCCCGGCGCCAGCAACGGCTGCTGGTGCATGTACTGGCGCATCGGCGGCGCCTACCGCGACAGGGGCCGCGAGGCGAACAAGGCGTCGCTGCGGGAGATCGTGGCGAGCGACGCTCCGCCGGGCCTCGTTGCCTTCCACGGCGATCTGGCCGTAGGCTGGTGCCAGCTGACGCCGCGCGAGGCGCTCCCCTGGCTCGACCGCATGTGGTGGTTCCAGCGCGTGGACGATCTGCCCGTCTGGTCGATCTCCTGCTTCTTTGTGCGCCGGGCCTACCAGCGCCGGGGCGTCATGACGCAGCTCATCGCCGCCGCCTTGCAGAGCGCCAAGCGCGCGCGGGCGCCGGCGGTCGAGGCTTATCCCATCGACACGACCGCCCCCGGGAGCACGTCGAACACCTTCACCGGCCTGGCCTCGACCTTCGCCCGCGCCGGCTTCAAGGAAGTCGCCCGCCGCACCCCCGCCCGCCCCATCATGCGCCACGACCTGAAGCGCATCGGGCGGTGACTCACAGCAGGTTGAGCTGCCCGCCCTGGAGCACGGGGCGCCGGAACAGGTCGGTGCGCAGCTTCAGGTGGCGCTCGTTGAGGCCGAGGCGCCTGGTGGCGAGGCGGAAGCGCAGCGCTATCTGCTCAGCGTAGGGACCGGCTCCGCGCTGGCGGTGGCCGAAGGTTGAGACGTAGTCCTTGCCGCCGTGCATGGAGCGCAGGATGTTGATCACACGCTGGGCGCGGTCGGGGAACTCCGTGGCCAGCCACTCGCGGAACAGCTCCTTCAATTCGAGCGGCAGGCGCAGCAGCACATAGCCCGCCTCACGGGCGCCGGCATCGCGCGCCGCTTCCAGGATGCGTTCGATCTCGCTGTCGTTGATGGCCGGCACGATGGGCGCCGCCATCACGCCCACGGGCACCCCGGCCGCGCTCAGGGCCCGGATGGCATCGAGCCGGCGCTGCGGCGTGGCCGCCCTCGGTTCCATCTTGCGGGCGATCCTGCGGTCGAGCGTGGTCACGGAGATGGCGACCTTGGCCAGGCCGCGGGCCGCCATGCGCGCGAGGATATCCACGTCGCGCACCACCAGCGCGGACTTGGTGACGATGCCGACGGGGTGGCTCGCCGCGTCCAGCACCTCCAGGACCGCGCGGGAGATACGGTGCTCGCGCTCGATCGGCTGATAGGGGTCCGTGACGGCCCCCAGCGCGATCACTTTGGCGATATAGCGCGGGTTGGCCAATTCGCGCTCCAAGAGCTCCGCGGCGTTCACCTTGGCCGTGAGCCTGGTCTCGAAGTCCAGCCCCGGCGAAAGCCCGAGGTAGGCGTGGGTGGGCCGCGCATAGCAGTAGATGCAACCGTGCTCGCAGCCGCGATAGGGATTGATCGACTGGTCGAAGCCCACATCGGGACTGTCGTTGGTGGCGACGATGCTCTTCGCGGTCTCCCGTGCCACCTCCGTCTTGAACGGCTCCAGCTCGCCCAGGCTTTCCCAGCCGTCGTCGAACACCTCCCGCAGCTCTCTCTCGTAGCGCCCAGCCCGGTTGGACCGCGCCCCGCGCCCGCGACGCCGCTCGCTGTCGATCAGGTCCGAATCCTTCGTCATTGACCTGAGGATAGGTTTTCGTTTAGAACTAAACAAGAACAAAGTGAGGATAGGAGGGAACAAATTATGTTTGGGGGAGTTGACATGTGCGGCACATGTGATAATGTGGTACGCATGTCAAGCATGATCCAGATCCGCAATGTTCCTGACGATCTCCACCGCCGCCTCAAGGCGCGCGCGGCCATGGCGGGCATGTCGCTCTCCGACTACCTCCTGAAGGAGATCAGCGCGGTAGCCAAGAGACCCACTATGGAAGAGTTGCTGGCACGTTTGGCGACCCGCTCGAGAGTGGAGCCGGACGAGTCGCCGGAGGATGCGATCCGGGCTCTGCGTGGCCCGCTGCCGTCGTGATCGTCAGCGATGCCTCCGCCCTCACGGCGATGTTTCTGCGCCTGCGGGGGTCGGATGCGATAGAGGCCAGGCTGCGAGGTTCCGGGGCAGCGCTGCATGCGCCGCATCTGCTCGATGCAGAAGTGGCGCATGTCCTCCGCCGGTATGCGGCGAACGGCCAGATCGGCGCGGAGCGGGGGCGCGAGCTTCTGGCCGATCTCGCCGATCTTCCGCTGCAGCGCCACGCGCATGATTGGCTGCTGCCCCGCGTGTGGGAGCTGCGGCACAACCTGACGGCCTGCGACGCCATCTACGTTGCCCTCGCGGAAGCCCTCGATGCGCCGCTCGTCACGCG